>CAJXII010000011.1 GCA_913054415.1 uncultured Arcobacter sp. | reverse complement strand
AAACTCTGCCTTGTATATAAAGAACTACACTAAAGCTATGAACTTGTTCATTGTGTAGTGGTCTCATTGTAGTGTGTTTAGACACTTAGGTCTGAATCCATTTTAAATAAAAGGAACTTAGAAATTGCTTTAAGTATATAAGTTATTTAAAAAAATTTATTTTTTATTGCTATTTGTGTAAAGATGTAATATATTTTACAGCATCTAGTGAGTTATCAAATATAAGTTTTGTATATAATTCTAACTCATCTTTAGTGCCATATCCACTAAGAACTCCTATAGCTTCAACACCAGATTCGTTAGCGCAAATAAGATCTAGTTTTGTATCGCCTATCATATATATATTGTAGTTACTTTTAGTAACATTTAAGTTTTCCAAAGCTTTTAGAATAGGTTCGGGGTGTGGTTTGGGATGGGTAACCTCCATTCTACCTACAATAGTATCAAAATATTTAACAATATCAAGATGGTGAAGTAGTGGCATAGTATATTGTTTGGTTTTTGTTGTTACAATACCTAGTGTTGCTATTTTGTAGGCTTCTTGGATACTTTGGATCGCTCCATCTAATAAAGTTGTTTTGCTAGATGATATATCTCTATATCTGTGTTTATAAGCTAAGACTATTGAATCAATCAGATTTTTTTCAACTCCTAATCTTTCATACATAATCTCCAAAGGATAACCTATTAGTTTAATAATATCTTGTTGTGGTATATCTATATTTAGATCAAATTTATCAAATGTATAATAAAATGTTTCTACAATAGCATCTGTGCTATCTATGAGTGTTCCATCTAAATCAAATAGTATAATCGTTTCTTTTGCTTTCATTCTTTTATCCAATCCTTTTCATTGTGCATCACTCCTATTATAGAGGTTGTGACATTTTTTATATTTTTGTTTACGGCAGTTATAGAGTTTGGGATATATAAAAATAGATATGGTAAATCTTGTGTGATTTTGAAAAATATCTTTTTGTATATGGTTGATAGTTTATTTTTATCAACTGTTGTTTCTGCTTCTTCTATAAGTCTATCTACATCTTTGTTGCTATAATTTACCAGATTAAATCCACCCTTTACAGCACTTTTGCTATGCCATAGTGGTTTTGCATCAGGCATTAAAGATAATCCCCATCCCAATAAAATAGCATCAAAATTTCTAGGCATCACTATTGTATTAAGAAATGCTTGCCACTCCATAACTCTTATCTTCATATCGACATTGATTTTGGATAGTTGATATTGGATAATTTGTGCGGCATTGACTCTTATTGAGTTGTTTGAGTTTGTAATAAGTGTAAATTTGAATTTATGATTTTTATCATAGCCCAAACTTTTAAGTATTGCTTTTGCTTTTGTGATATTTTGTTTTGGGATTTTAACTTTGTCATTAAAAGCAAAAGTTCCAGGCAAAAATGGACCTGTGCAAACTTTACCTGAACCAAAAAATAGAATATCTACTAATTGCTTTCTGTTTATCCCTAAACTTAAAGCCTCTCTTATTTTTTTGTTTTTGAATTTTTTACTTGTAAGGTTAAATCCTATATATGTATAACCAAAGCTTGGTTGTTCATATATATTAAATCTTTTTTTGAAATTTTGATCTATTTGTCTATCTTTTTGCATAGGGGTTAATCCACCAACATCAAGATTGCCTTGTTTGAGTGTATAAAACTCTGTAGAGCTATCTGGTAGGAATTTGTATAGAAGCTTATCTATTTTTGCCCTTTTATCAAAATAGTTATCATTAGCATAAAGTTCGATATCATTCGAGATGGTAAAACTATCTAATTTATATGCCCCTGTGCCTATTGGGTGTTTGTTGAAACCACTTGTCATAAGATCTTTTTCATTTTGTAAAATATGTTTTGGCAATATACCTGTCATCCATATTTGTAGTGCTTTGAAATATGGTTGTTTATAGTTTACTTCCAAAGTAAAATCATCTAGCTTTTTTAAACTCTTTACTTTTTGAAACTCACTTTTTAGTGGGGTAAAAACTTTTTTAGAGTTGATTGTATTATAAGTAAATATTACATCATTAGCAGTAAAAGGTTTGCCATCATGCCATTTGACATTTTTTTTAAGTGAGATTATAAGTTTAGTAGGAGTTTTGAAATAATAACTTTTTGCTAGATCACATACTATTTGGGCATCTTTGTTGTATTTGAAAAGTCCGTTAAATATCCATTGTGAAATCTCACTACTTGCACTATCTGTTGCTAAGATAGGATTTATTCTACTTGGATTGGATGATATACTAAGATTAAGTGTAGAGGCATTTAAAACTATTGCCAAAAATATGTAGATTAAAATTGTTTTCATAAAGTATTGTATATTAAAAAAGCTAAAAAGATCTCTCTTTTTAGCTTTGGTAGAATCAAAAAAATAATATCTATTATCTTTTTGAGAATTGTGGGCTTCTTCTTGCTTTTCTTTTCCCTGGTTTTTTTCTTTCAACTTTTCTAGAATCTCTAGTAAGTAAACCGTGTGGTTTAAGAATAGTTCTAAATTGCTCATCATAAGCAACTAAAGCTCTACTAATACCGTGTCTTAAAGCATCAGCTTGTGCAGAATATCCACCACCTAATGTTTTAGCTACAATATTTACAGATTCTAATTGTTTAGAAACTTCTAAAGGTTGTCTAACTCTTTTTTTGATAGCTTCATGACCACCTAACCAAATATCAAGTGGTTGACCATTTACTATAATCTCACCTTTCCCTACTTCTAGCCATACTTTAGCTGTAGCTGTTTTTCTTTTACCTGTTGCATATATTTTTGCCATATTAAGCTCCTTTAACCTGTGCAGTGTGAGGATGCTCAGCACCTGCATATACTTTTAAATTTTTAAGAATTTTAGCACCTAGTTTTGTTTTTGGTAACATCCCTCTTGTTGCTAACTTAAATAACTTCTCTGGATTGTTCTCTAACATATCTGACATTTTGTGAGTTTTTGTGCTTCCAAAATATCCTGAGTGTGTGTAGTAGTTTTTTGTTTCCATTTTGCTACCTGTAAATACTGCTTTTGAAGCATTGATTACGATAACATTATCTCCACAATCTACATTTGGTGTAAAAGATGGTTTATTTTTTCCTCTTAAAATTGTAGCTATCTCTGTTACAACTCTACCGAAAATTTTACCTTGAGCATCTATTACAACCCAATTTTTCTCTACTGTTGAAGAATTTAACATTTGAGTAAATTTTTTCATAATTGGTTTCCTTTATATTTGTATAACTTTAATATGTTACATTTATGTCTATAAATATTAAAATAAGTGTGGAATTATAGCTGACAAATCTTAGAGGAGGCTTAATTTAAGAATAATTTTATTTTTTCAAACTTTATGGCTTAATTTTATCATATAACATTGTTTTAACAAATTTTTTGGTATAATCCAACTAAGACTGAAAAGGTGTGTCTAAAATCTGATTTTAGATATGCCTTTTGCTATGTAAAATTTTTAAGGATTGATTTATGTTATTAACTCCAGGACCAACTGCTGTGCCAGAATTTGTAAGAACTGCTATGTCGGATTTGACACTTCATCATAGAACTCCTGAATTTGAAGCTATTTTTGAAGAGGCAAGAGGATTACTTTTAGAACTACTTGATATGCCAGAAGCTGTAATATTAGCATCAAGTGGGACAGGTGCTATGGAAGCTTGTGTTACAAATCTTACACACTCAAAAGCTCTTACAATAAATGCAGGAAAATTTGGTGAAAGATTTGGAAAAATCTGTAATGCTCATAGTATAGATTATACAGAGTTAAAATATGATTGGGATACTCCAGCAAATGTAGATGATGTGCTAGAAGCGATCGAACAAGATAGTTCAATAGATGCTATTTTTATACAAATATGCGAAAGTGCTGGTGGGTTAAGACATCCAGTAGAACAAATAGCTAAAGCAGTAAAAGAGAAAAACTCAAAGATAACTATAGTAGCTGATGGTATTACTGCTATTGGTGTTGAAAAAATAGATACTACAAATATAGATGCAATCATCACAGGAAGCCAAAAAGCTCTTATGTTGCCTCCTGGGTTATCTATGATAGGTTTTAGTGATGAAGCTGTTAAAAAAATAGAACAAAAACCAGCAGGGTATTATTTCAATCTTTTAAGTGAGATCAAAAAACAAAAAACAAATACTACTGCTTATACCGCAGCTACAACTTTAATCATAGGGCTAAAAGCGATATTATCAAAAATCAAACAAGATGGATTTGATAAGCTATATGCAAAAACAGAGTTAAGAGCTAAATCTACAAGAGAAGCATTAAAAGCAATAGGATTAAAAGTATATCCAAAAACTCCAGCTTGTGCTATGACAACTGTATATTGTGAAGAATCAAATGCTTTAAGAAAACAGTTACAAGCAAAATACAATCTAAATATTGCAGGTGGTCAAGATCATCTAAAAGGTAAAATATTTAGAATTAACCATATGGGATTAGTGGAAGATTTTGAAGCTACTTGGGCAGTAAATGCTATAGAAAAAGCTATGGATGATCTAGGGTTAAGAAAATTTGATGGAACTGCTAACAAAGTGTTTATGGAGAATAATTTTGAAAAATAAAGCTTATGGTAAAACAAAGGATATTTTATGATATTTGAACATGAAATACCTGTAGGAAGTAGATTATACTTCGGTAAAACAGCTAAGCAAAAAAGATTTTTAGAATCTAAAATATCATCTTTTTTTGCAAAATTAGGATTTGAGGAGATTGTTACTCCAAATTTTTCATATTCACAACATCAAAGCATAGATGATACAAAAGAGTTGATAACTTTTAGTGATGAATCAAATAATCAAGTAAGCCTAAGAGCTGATAGCACACTAGATGTTGTTAGGATTATTACCAAAAGATTGGGAAGAACAACTAAACATAAAAAATGGTTTTATATTCAACCAACTTTTGCATATCCATCAACGGAAACTTACCAAATAGGTTGTGAGTGGATAGAACACGATAATATAAAAGATGTGATCAATCTAAATGCTGAGATATTAGATATATTGGGTATCAAACCTATGATACAAATAGCAAATATTAATATTCCAAAACTTGTAGCAAAAGAGTTAAATATAGATCTAAATCTATTCAAAAACGGAGAGATTGATGCTTTGTTTGCTATGGATGTAGATTGGTTAAGTAAATTGCTTTATGTAAAAAGTGCAGAGGATTTAGCACAAGTAGTAGATTTTGTTCCTTCAAATATCAAAACAGAATTGATGAAGCTTTTGGATATTGCAAAAGATGTAAAATATGATAATGTTACTGTTTCTCCACTTTATTATAGTGCGATGAAATATTATGATGATGTTTATTATAGAGTGATACAAAATAATCTAACTATAGCAAAAGGTGGCGGATATCAAAGTGATGGTATCGGGTCATTGGGATTTGCATTATATACAGATAATTTATTAAAAATATTAGAAGATTAAAAAGGTAAAGTATGAGTAAAGCAGATGTAATCGTTGGGATCCAATGGGGAGATGAAGGTAAAGGTAAAATTGTAGATAAACTTGCACAAGAGTATGATATGGTTTGTCGTAGTCAAGGTGGGCATAATGCTGGGCATACTATTTGGGTAGATGGGAAAAGATATGCTCTTCATCTGATCCCATCTGGTATTTTAAATCCAAAGGCTATCAATATTATAGGGAATGGTGTAGTTTTAAATCCTGATTCTATCATCAAAGAGATGGAGCAGTTTGATAATCTTGAGGGAAGAATTTTTATCTCTGATAAAGCACATCTAAATTTGCCATACCATAGTTTAATAGATATGGCAAGGGAGAGATTAAAAGGTGATGCGGCTATTGGAACTACAGGAAAAGGTATAGGACCTGCTTATGCTGATAAAATTAACAGAGTAGGACATAGAGCAGATGAACTACTTGATCCAAAAACTTTATCTAAAAATATTTTAAACTATTTTGCACAAAACAAAGTGATATTTGAAGCACTAGAGGTTGAGGTGCCAAATGAAGCTGAACTACTAGAGCAACTAGAGTATTATAATCAAAAGCTTGGTAAGTTTATAGCAAATACTACAAATATGGTATGGGAAGCTATAGAAGATGGTAAAAAAATTCTTTTAGAAGGTGCTCAAGGAACTATGTTAGATATTGATCATGGAACTTATCCTTATGTAACATCAAGTGCAACAGTAAGTGCTGGGGCTTGCACAGGGCTAGGTATATCTCCAAAAGATATAGGAGTAGTAACAGGTATAGTAAAAGCATATACTACAAGAGTAGGAAATGGACCTTTCCCTACTGAAGATTTTACAGAAGCTGGAGAAACTATGGCTGATGTAGGAAAAGAGGTAGGAACTACAACAGGAAGAGGAAGAAGATGTGGTTGGTTTGATGCTGTTGCTGTAAGATATGCTAGTAGATTGAATGGTTGTGATCAGTTGTCATTGATGAAATTAGATGTTCTTGATGGATTTGAAACTATAAAAATCTGTGTTGCTTATGAAGTAGATGGAAAAGTTATAGATTATGTGCCATCAAATATGGAAAATATAAAACCAATATATGAAGATATAGCTGGATGGGATAGTGTAGTTGGTTGTAGAGAGTTTGATCAATTACCTCAAACAGCAAAACAATATATACAAAGAATAGAAGAATTAACAAAAACAAAAGTAGGTATTATCTCAACTTCACCAGAGAGAGAAGATACAATTATAAGATAAAGTAAAGGGGTATTTATGAGATTAAAAAAACAACATGCAAATTTTTTAGCAAGAAAAATAACAAAAGATTTAATAAATTGCGATTTTGTTGAGATAAGAAAAGATAAATCAAGTATAGTAGAGCAAGTTCAAAGAATTATAATCGAAGATATTGAAAAAGAGGCTAAACTTGATGAACAAGTAGCACTTTTACTAGAAAATCAAGAGGAAGATATAGAGTTTTACAATGCAGATTATAGACAACTATTTTGGATGACTAAAAAAAGATTAGCAAATGATTTTGGTGTGATATTAAGTTTTGAAGATAGGTTTAGTGATATATCTCATCAAATACTTGATTATCTTTGGGAAGAGGATTATATCCACTATACAGTATCAGACAATCAAGTAAAAAATATTATTTTTGCTGCTGTTGAAGCTTTTATGAAAGGTTTTGATGAAGCTGATACTTTAGCTTATGAAAAGATTAGAAATTATAAAAGAAAATTGATACCAGGAACAGAAGATTATGATATAGTTTATAATAGATTATATGAGGAAGAGTTGGTTAGAAAAGGTTTAATTTAGCTATTATTTGGAGAGATACAATGGAAAAAGTTTATATATATTTGGAAAATGGAACATTTTTAGAAGCTTCTAGTTTTGGAGCAAGTGGAACATCTGTAGGTGAGATAGTTTTTAATACATCAATGACAGGATATCAAGAGATAGCTACAGATCCATCTTATGCTGGACAATTTATCACATTTACTGCTACTGAGATAGGTAATGTAGGGGTCAATGCCGATGATATGGAGAGTAATAAGGTGCATTGTAAAGGTGTGCTTGTAAGAAATTATAACGATAAATACTCAAATTATAGAGCAGAAGATACTTTTTCTAATCTATTAAAACAAAACAATACAATAGGTATTTGTGATATTGATACTAGATATTTAACCAAAATGTTAAGAGATGAAGGGGCTATGATGATGATAGCTTCTACAGAGATATCAGATAAACAAAAGCTAAAAGAGAAACTACAACAAAGCCCTAGAATTGAAGATATAAATTATATAGAGCAAGTTAGCACAAAAGAGTCTTATATCCATAAACAAGGTGCTTGGAATTGTGCAACATCTAGCTATAATAAAGCTGTAATGAGTAATAAAAAGATTTTAGTTATAGATTTTGGAGTAAAAAGAAATATTTTAAATGAGCTTGTAGAATCTGGACTTGAGGTTGAGGTTATCCCAAGTAATTTTCAAGCTAAAGATATTATTCAAAGATATGAAAACAATGAGATTGGTGGGGTATTTTTAAGTAATGGACCAGGTGATCCTTTAACTTTAAAAAAAGAGAAAGAGCAAGTTGAGATACTTATAAAAACAAATATTCCTATTTTTGCTATATGTTTAGGACATCAGATGTTAAGTATAGCTCATGGGTTTGATACATATAAGTTAAAATTTGGACAACATGGTGGAAATCATCCTGTAAAAAATGAAAACAATATCGTAGAGATAACTGCACAAAATCATAACTATAATGTGCCTGATGAGATTACAAAAATCGCAACTGTTACACATCAAAATCTATTTGATAATACAATCGAAGGGGTAAAATATAACAATAAAAATATTTTCTCTGTGCAACATCATCCAGAAGCAAGTCCAGGTCCACATGAAAGTAAATATATTTTTGCTCAATTTGCTAATACAATAAAAGAAGGAAAATAATATGTCAGAACAAACACCAAAAGAGATAGCATTAGCACACTCTATGACAGAACAAGAGTATGAAAATACTGTTAAAATTCTAGGTAGAGAACCAAACTATACAGAGATAGGGATAATATCTGCTATGTGGAGTGAGCATTGTAGTTATAAATCTAGTAAAAAATATCTAAATGGATTCCCTACAAAAGCACCATGGGTGATACAAGGTCCAGGTGAAAATGCTGGAGTTATAGATATAGGTGATGGGTATGCTGCTGTATTTAAAATGGAATCACATAACCACCCTAGTTTTATAGAACCATATCAAGGTGCTGCTACTGGTGTTGGTGGTATTTTAAGAGATGTATTTACTATGGGAGCAAGACCTATTGCAAATATGAATATGATACAGTTCGCTTCAATAGATGGTAATAGTAATACTGCCAAAAAACATAGACATCTTTTAAGAGGAGTAGTTGCTGGTATTGGTGGATATGGTAACTGTATGGGTGTTCCTACTATTGGTGGGCAAGTTGGATTTGAGGAGTGTTATGCTGGAAATAATCTAGTAAATGCTTTTACTTTAGGACTTGCCAAATCTGATGAGATATTTTTGGGATTGGCTGAGGGTGTTGGAAATCCTGTAATGTATGTAGGAAGTAAAACAGGAAGAGATGGTTTAGGTGGAGCTGTTATGTCAAGTTGTGCTTTTGATGAAGATAGTGAATCAAAAAGACCAACTGTGCAAGTGGGAGATCCATTTACAGAAAAACTTTTACTTGAAGCTTGTTTAGAACTTTTTAAAGAGGATTTGATTATTGGTATCCAAGATATGGGTGCTGCTGGACTTACATCTAGTTCATTTGAGATGGCAGGAAGAAGTGGAAGTGGTATGAGAATGGATCTTGATAAAGTTCCAGCAAGAGAAGAGGGGATGACCCCTTATGATTTTATGCTAAGTGAATCTCAAGAGAGGATGTTGATCTGTGCAAAAAAAGGTTGTGAGCAAAAAGTTATAGATATATTTGAAAAATGGGAATTAAGTGTAGCTGTAATTGGAGAGGTTACAGATACAGGAAATATGGAACTATATTGGCATGGTGAAAAAGTAGCAGATATTCCAATTCAACCTTTAAGTGAGGAAGCTCCTATTTTAGATAGACCTGTAAAAGAACCAGAATATCTAAAAACTATCCAAGATATAACTTTAGATAAAAATATCTCAAACCAAGAGGCTTTTGATAAACTTTTTAGTGATCTTGAAGTAGTAGATAAATCTTTTGTTTATGATCAATATGATTCTATGGTGCAAACAAATACTGTAAAAGGTCCTGGAAAACTTGATGGATCTGTAATAAGAGTAAAAGAAACTGGTAAAGCTATAGCTATGAGTGCTGATTGTAATACTAGATTTTGTTATATCAATCCAGAATTAGGAGCAGCAGCAGCTGTTATGGAAGCTGGAAGAAATGTAGCTATGACTGGAGCTAAACCTTTAGCAATTACAGATTGTTTAAACTTTGGAAATCCACAAAATCCTGAAGTTATGTGGCAGTTTATGAAATCTTGTGATGGGATAAAAGAGGCTTGTAAAAAACTAAATACACCAGTAGTTGGTGGAAATGTATCATTATACAACGAAACAGAAGGGGTTGGGATATTCCCTACACCATCTATTGCTACAGTTGGTGTAAATGATGATATGAATAAAGTCTTATCTAGTGCTATTCAAGAAAGTGGAAGCACAATTTATATATTAGGAGATACCAAATCTGAATTTGGTGGAAGCTTGTATATGAAAAAACTATATTCAAAAGTAGCAGGAGTTCATCCTGAAGTAAATTTTGAAGCAGAATTAAATCTTTGGGATTTTATAGTTGAAGCAAATAAACAAAATCTACTTTTAAGTGCAAAAGATGTTAATATTGGTGGAGTTGCAATTAGTGCTGCTAAGATGTCTGTAGTAGGTGATATTGGGATAGATATAACTATGCCTTTGCTTGATAATAAAGATATTTTTAGTGAGTCTTTAAGTAGAGCTATAGTAGAAGTAAAATATGAAAATGAATATGAGTTTGAACAATTTGTAGCTAAACATAAAGTTTCATGCACTAAAATTGGTAAAACAGGTGGAGATAGTATCAAGATAAATGGTATAATCAAACCATTAGATGAAGCTAAAGATATATACTTTAATAGCTTCAAAAAAGTTATTGAGCAGGATTTATAATCTTTGCTACTTCTAGAGAACTACCTTGTCGTAGGTAGTTTTTTAGGGTATTTGAATTTTGTAAAAATTTACTTGTATCAAAATTATGATATGAGTTAAGAAGATTAGTAGCAGTTACCTCTTCTTGTATAAACTCAGGGTGGATAGGATCTTTGCCCATCTTTTCAGAAAATATATTTGCCAAACCTATAAAATCTAATTTAACAAGTTTTTTTGCTATAAAATAATCAAATGGTTTTGCTATATATGATAGTATAAAAGGGGTTGATATAAGTGCTGCTTCAAGTGTAGCTGTCCCACTACAAATAAAAGCAAAATCAACTTCAACTAAACTTTTATATGTATTTTTAGAGATAACAAAATCACTTATATCTCCATATACTTCAGATATATATTGATCTGTAAAATGTGGAGGTATAATCAAAATAGCCTCTTTATCAATAGATTTTCTAACCTCTCTAAAAATAGGCATCAAAGATTGTATCTCATATTTTCTACTTCCTGGCATAAAAGCTATTTTATTGTATGAGGTTATAGATGTTTTGAATGTTTTAATCTCATCTAAAAGTGGATGCCCTACATATTTAATCTTATCTTTTTGGGTATATAACTCTTGCTCAAATGGAATAATAGAACATAATTTATCGCAGTATTTTTCTATTTTGGGGATTCTTCCTTTTTTCCAAGCCCAAGCTTGAGGCAATATATAATAGATAATCTCTTTATTGGGATATGCTTTTTTAATAGCTTTAGCAAGTGGAAGATTAAAACCTGATCCATCCATAAGTAAAACTTTATCACAATCTTTAGCTAAAAGAGTCATCTGTTTTTTTAGATTTAGAAAAAAAGGTAATTTTTTAATAGCATCAACAAAACCCATCACAGCTAATTGACTTATATCGTAAGTGGCATTGCCAAGATGTTTATCAAATATACCTACTAATTCAACATCATCGCTAAGATGTTTTTTTAGCTCTTTTAGATGAAGATTTGATGATGTTTCTAGTGCTGATACTAAAAGTTTCAAATTATTCTCTCCTTGACATCCTCATAGATTTTACTATCACAATATATCTCAAGTTTGTCTTGTGTAATAGTTTCTAATACAATTATAGTGCATAGATCATAAGGATTTGATAAGATAGTATCTCTTAATTGTATCTCTTGTTCTATATTAGGTGGCAGGTATATTAGTTGATAAATATTTTTATAGTTGGTTTTTAATAGTTGATTGAGGTATTGTAAAGATATAATTTTAACCTCATTTTTATTAAAATAACCAATATTATTTTGTATAAACTCAACTTTGCCTTTTGTTTGCTTTTTTTGTAAAGTTGAATAAAATAAAAAATATGATGGGATAGTTTGTTTGTTGTGTTTTACATATGCTTGTAATAATCTATAATTTAAAAATCGCTCTTTTATGATTTTATAGTTTTGATTTTGATTTTCTAGTTTTGTTCTTTGTCTATAAAGTTTTAATCTCTCTTCAATAGATTCTGGTAAAATTTGTTGATTAATAGGTGATATTAACTCATCACATAATTTTTGTTGATACTCTCTTTGCTGATTTAGTGCGAACATACATCCACAGTAGTTTTGTCTATATATATTGTTTTGTTTAACTTCTAAAGCTTGAAGATGTGATCCCTGCCCTGCTCTATAATCTTTGAAGATAAATCTTATATCGTATTTTTGTGCTAGATTATCTCCTATGATTTTTAGTTTTTCTTGAGATTTTAATGGACTCATCAAAAGTGTAGTAGTAAATTTATCAAATCCTAATTCTATAGTTTTTTTAGCACTAATATCTAATCTTCTATCAAAACATATTGTGCATCTGTGTGCTTTTTCTGGTTGATCTTCAAACCCTTTGACTTTTTGTAGCCAATTTTCTATATCATATTGCCCTTCATATAAAATAATACCCAATTTTTCACAGCTATATTTCACATCTTCAAGTCTTAAAATATATTCGCTATATGGATGAATATTTGGATCGTAAAAGAAACCTACAATTTGTTCATCGGGATAATCTTTGCGAAGTTGTTGTAAAAAAAAGTGACTATCTACTGAACAACATATATGAACTAACAATTTTTACCTTTTTTTGTTATTTATTATGATAATATAACATAAAATTGATTAAAGGCTATTATATGTTAACAAAACAATTACATATTGATAAGGAAGCGGTTGCTACACTCTCTTTACTTGAGGAGGGATTGCTTTATCCTGTAACAAAATTGATGAATGAAAAAGAGGCTTATGAGGTAGATCAAACAAAAAAATATCAAGGGGTAAGCTATCCATTTTCTTTTATGTTAGCTCCAAGCGGAGATAAAAATGAAAAGGTTTTACTAAGTGCTAAAAAAGGTGAAAGATTAGATCTGGTTTGTGATGGTAAAGTTTGTGGATATATTATCACAGATGAGGTTTATCATGTCAATAAAGATGAGAGAATCAAAACAATATATGGAACAAATAATCCTGAACATCAAGGGGTAAGAGATACTTATAAAAGGTTGGGGTCTTATTCTATTTGTGGAGATTTTCATGTAGAGTTTGAAGATATTAAAAAACATAAACAGATGGTAAAAGAAGCTATTGAACAAACAGGAGCAAAAAGAATATCATCTATGATGATATCTGGAAAACCTTTTCATAGAGTTCATGAAAGACTTATAAGAACAGCACTTGTAAAAACAGATCTTATGGTTATATTTATTCTAAAACCTTATATTAATGATTTTTTATCTTATGAAACTAGATATAATTGTGTTCAATATTTTTGTAATAACTATCTGCCAAAAAGTAAAGTTGTTTTAATTCCATTGGAAAATACTTATATTTTTGGTGGATTTAATGAGCTAATACTTAATGCTTTAGTAGCTAAGAATTTTGGATGCACCAATTTAGTAATAGGAAAAAATCATGCTGGATTGGGTGCTTTTTATACAAGCACAGTTGAATTTAGCACGATTTTGGATAGTATTGAGGGTATTGATATTAATATTGATATATTAAGTGAATTTGTTTATTGTAATCAATGTAATACTTTAGTGAGCACAAATACATGTCCTCATGGATTACATCATCATATAAGATATCATTCCCAATCTATACTTGATCTACTAGAATTAGGTATTATTCCTCCTGCTATTTTGATGAGAAAAGAGATAAGTAGTATCATACTTAGTGATCTGTTCCCAGAAAAAACTGAGATTTTAAATAAGATACATCAACATCTTTGCCCATCAAGTGGGTTGATAGATGATTTTAAAACACATGATTTTTATGAAAGTTTGATGGATCTGTATCAAACTTCATCTTTGACATAAAGAGTTGATATGTTAAGATATATTGGTTTTTTAATCTTGAGTATTTTTATAGTTGGGTGTGCTACTAAGCAACCAATCAAATCTAAAAGTGTAATAGTTGTCTTTAAAACTCCTACATTAAAACTATATGATAAAGGGTTTATTACAAAATATGATGATTATACACATCTGCAAGTTTTCAATGTGGGAAAAATAGTTTTAGATATCAAAATATATAAAGATGAGGTGTGTAAATCAACTTTTCAATGTATGAGTTTAAAAGAGTTTAATAAAAAATATTTAAGTAGTAGTTATCAAGATAATTTTTTGCCAAATTTACTAAAAAAAGATAAAATATATTTCAAAGATAAACAAAATCATATTTTAATAAAGATAAGGAAAGAGAATGGCTAAATTTGTAGGGGCTCATGTAAGTAGTAGTGGAGGTGTGCAAAATGCACCATTGAATGCTATGCAAATAGGTGCAAAAGCATTTGCATTATTTACAAAAAATCAAAAAAGATGGGATGCTAAACCATTTGATACAAAAACTTTAGATGCTTGGTTTAAAAATCTAGAGCTAAGTGGTATTTTACCAAAACATATATTGCCACACGATAGTTATCTTATAAATTTGGGTAATCCTGATGAGCAAAAACTTATAAAAAGTCGTATGGCATTTATAGATGAGCTTCAAAGATGTGATATATTAGGACTAGATAGATTAAATTTTCATCCAGGTAGTCATCTGCAAAAATTCTCAAAAAAAGATCCAAATTTAGAAGATAGTATCCATAGTGCTGAGATAGAGTGTCTTGAAACTATAGCTCAGTCTATCAATATTGCTCTTGATAAAACAAAAAATGTAAAAGCAGTAATAGAAAATACAGCAGGACAAGGGACAAATTTAGGATATAAGTTTGAGCATTTAGCATATATTATAGATAAGGTTGAAGATAAAAGTCGTATAGGAGTTTGTATAGATACTTGCCATATGTTTGTAAGTGGATATGATATAAGAACAAAAGAGGCTTATGATAAAACTTGGGATGAGTTTGATAAGATTGTAGGTTTTGAATTTCTTATGGGGATGCATATAAATGATAGCAAACCACCACTTGGAAGTAAAGTTGATAGACATCATAGTTTAGGTGAAGGTGAAATTGGATGGGATGCTTTTAGATTTATTATGAATGATGATAGGATGGATGATATTCCACTTATTTTAGAAACTATAGATGATACAATCTGGCAACAAGAGATAGAGAATTTATATAAATTATAAAAATCTACCTTATGATGTTTTTATTTTTTAAGTGTCAAAATCTTATAGATTATAAAACTAAAAAATATTGTAATACCTATAGAAAAATATATAGGAATAGATTTGGTAATCACAAATGTTACAATTAAAATAGATAAAAGTGTAGGCACTTCATTGTATGCTCTAAAAAATTGTCCATCTTTTTTACATTTATCTTGTTCTAATATTTTTCTAAAATACTCTAAACTATATGAGTAAGATATAAGAAGAGCAAGTATAGTTAGTTTTGCAAGAAACCAATCTTGTTCTAAAAGATATGGATTAAGATATATCATAACTGATCCACTTAAGATAGTAGCCCACATAGCAGGATAACCTATAACTTTATATATTTTATACTCTTGGATTTTTACAACATCTGTAAAGTCTTTTTTATCATTGTTTTCTTGATGATATACAAAAAGTCTTGGCATATAAAAAAGTAAAGACATCCATGATAGCACCGCCATAATATGAAAAGCTAATATATATGTATAGTATTGCATCTATTCTCCTTGGTTTTTGATCTTATTGATCCATTGTTCTAAAGTTTTTTCAAAAGCTATTTGATTGCTATGATAAAATTTTAGATCTTCACTTAGATATTTTTGATCACACCATCCACTAAAATTATGTGGGTTTTGATAGTTGGTATGATTTTGTTTTATCGATTGTGGTATATTTAGAATTTTACCATTTTTAATATCATCTAAAGCTTTATTGATAGCTTTATATGAACTATTTGATTTTGGTGATGAAGCTAAATAAACTACACATTGAGCTAAGATAATTCTACTTTCTGGTAATCCTATTTGATTTGAAGCTAACATTGTGCTTACTGCTAGATTTAGTGCATTTGGATTTGCATTGCCTATATCTTCACTTGCAAATATAACAAGTCTTCTAGTGATAAACTTTATATCTTCACCACCATCTATTAATCTTGCCAAATAGTAAAGTGAGGCATCTATATCACTTCCCCTTAGAGATTTGATCATAGCACTTGCGATATCATAGTGGGATTGTTTGTTATTTGAAGAATCAGATATATTCGTTTGTCTAAGTTGTTTAAGAGTGCTTATGGTTATATTGTTATCGATTTTATAAGCAAAATCTAGTAAATTTATCAAAGCTCTAGCATCCCCTGCACTACTTTTTATTAGATACTCTTTTGCTTGTTCGTCAATTTTTATATCTTGTAGAGTTGATTCTATTTTGGTTATTAGTTTGTTTAAATCTTTATCTTGATGAGGTTTAAATTCAAATAAAAAACTTCTTGATCGTATAGCATTTGTAAGTGTAAAAAATGGATTTTCAGTGCTAGCACCTATAATAATAGCTTGGTAGTTTTCCATAATTGGCAATAAAACTTCTTGTTGAGTTTTATTTAATCTATGCACCTCATCTATAAAAATCAATGGTTTGATTAGGCTATTTTTATATTTTTTAAATATTTCTCTTAACTCATCTATTTTTAAAGTAGTTGCATTTAGATGGTAAAAATTTGTATTTTGTATCTTTGCTATAAGTTTAGCTAAAGTGGTTTTACCAGTTCCAGGTGTTCCATAAAAAAAGAGATGTGGAAGCTCTTTTTTATAGATTAGTTGATATAAAGCTTTATCTTTACCTATAATATGCTCTTGACCTATAAAATCATCAAGAGATTCTATTTGTAGTAGGTTATTTAGATAGGTCATCTTTTTTTAGTTGTTTGATAAAATTTCTTAGGTCTTGATACTCTCTTCTTTCTAAATATCTAGTTTTACCAGATGGAAGATTGTTTAGTTCAATACCTGCAAAATTTACCCTTTTTAGATCTAAAACTTGTCTTTCAAAATGTGCGAAGAATCTTCTTAGTTCTCTATTTTTACCCTCAGCAATAGATACTTTTAAAATAGAGAATTTTTCTGTATTTTTTTGGATTTGATACCACAAAAAAGGTGCAAAACTCATAGATGTAATTTTGCTTTTTTCATATCCCCCTGCTCTAGCATCTTCTAGGGTTAATCCATTTTCCATAGCTAAGATAATCGAAGGTGTAATATCTCCAGCTATTTTGATTTTATACACTCTTTCTAATTCTGAGTGCATAAGTGCATTGGCAATATCAATATCATCTGTAAGAAGTAAAACACCTTCACTTGCATAATCTAATCTACCAATAGGTATAAAATGGGCAAATTTTTTAGATAAAGAGTCATATATGATCTTTCTACCTTGAGGATCTTTTTTTGATACTATCTCCCCTTTTTGTTTGTTGTAAACTATTACTGTTGGTGCTTTCTTTCTATCTATTTTTATATTTTTACCATTAACTTCTACAACAGTATCTGAACTAACTTTTGTAGCAAGATCAGTAATCGTTTTTTTATCGATTTTTACTTTACCATCTGCTATTAGTTGATCCGCTTCTCTTCTGCTATATTTGCTATTGTGAGATATAAATTTGTTTAATCTTATTAACTCTTGCATATTTTACCTTTATGTTCCATGTGAAACATTATTATTCTACTATTATTGTTGGAACTATCATAGGATATTTTCTATATTTTCTAATACAGTGTTTTCTAACAACTTTTCGTAACTCTTCTTCTACTGCTCTATGATTTTGTAATAGGCTCTCTTTTATATGATCTACAAAGTGAGCTAAAATATCCTCTACCTCTTTTACAAAATAACTCTCTTGTTTACCATCTACTAATCCAAATGAACTAACTCTTACAGGACCATTAACTTTCATCTCTTTTTCACTAATTTGTGCAACAATGATGATTACACCCTCATTTGCCATAGTTTGCCTATCCATAACTATACCATTTGAGATTTTTTTGTTTCTTTGGTTATCTATATAAACTTTTCCTGTTTTTACAGTTTTTACTTTTTTAAGATATTTAGGGGTGATCTCAATTTGCTCACCATCACTTAATATATAAGTATTTCTTTCTAAAACACCACAATCTATACCTGTTTGGACATGTCGTCTAACATGGTTATATTCACCATGAACAGGTATGAAGAATTTTGGTTGCACAAGTCTTAGGATAAGTTTTTGCTCCTCTTGTCCAGCATGACCTGAAACATGAATATTATCATAGTTTTGATAAGCTACATCTGCTCCTGCTTTTTGAAGTTGATTAATAATTGCAGATACACTTCCTTCATTACCAGGGATAGCTTTTGCTGATAATATCACTAGATCTTCAGGTTTTATTTTGATATGTCTATGTTCATGAATTGACATTCTAAACAATGCACTCATAGGCTCACCTTGACTTCCTGTTGTTACTATAAATACCTCTTTATCTGGATATTTATTAACTTCATGTGGCTCAATAAATTTATCTTTTGGGTATTTTAAATATCCTAAGCTTAAAGCTACATCTATATTTTTCTCCATAGATCTTCCAATAACACATATTTTTCTATTATGTTCTAAAGCTCTATCTATTGCTTGAACAATTCTATGTAAATTTGATGAAAAAGTTGACATAATGATTCTACCTTTTGCTTTTGCAAATAGCATATCAAAAGTTGGACCAACTGTTTTTTCAGATTTTGTAAATCCAGCTGAATGAGAATTGGTGCTATCACTTAATAGTGCCAATACCCCTTTGCTTCCATAGTGAGCAAATCTTTGAAGATCAGTAGGATAACCATCTATTGGAGTATGATCTATTTTAAAATCTCCTGTGTGGATAATTGTTCCAGCTTCACAACTAATAGCAAGTGCTGATGAATCTATAATAGAGTGTGTAATATGCATCCATTCAACTTCAAACTCCCCTATTTTTATCACTTTTCTTTTGGTAATACCTCTAAAATAACTTCTATGTTGTTTCATTTTATGTTCATCAAATTTTGTTCCTATCATCTCTAAAGGAAGTGCAGTTCCATATATAGGAACTTGAATCTCTTTAAATAAGTAAGGCATAGCACCTATATGATCTTCGTGTGCATGAGTTATAACAATAGCTATTATTTTACTTCTTATTTGTCTTAGATATGTAAAATCTGGTATTAATATATCTACACCATGCATAGAATCATCTGGAAAACTCATACCTACATCTAGGATGATAGCACTTTTATCTGTTTCGATTACCATCATATTTCCACCAATCTCACCCAATCCACCTAGTGGTGTGATTCTGATTTTACCATTTGTTTTTAGATTTAGTTTATTGTGTGGATTTAATCTTTCTTTGTGCATTCTTTCATTTGAGTCAAATGTTTTTCTAAGATCGTTTGCCCAACCATTTCCACTTACTGGTGGTTTTTTCTTTTGTTTTACTGTTTTACCAACATTCTCTTTTGGCTTATTGCTATTCTCTTTGTTTGCATTAGTATCGTTCTGTGGTATATTATCTACAGGTTTACTTTGCACTTGTCCAATATTTTCTTCCATATTTATAATCCTTTATAAATACAACAATAAGTAATATTTTTTATTGTTGTATATTTTTGTATAAAAGGCTGAACAAAGTTGCTTCTAATTCATGAGGTCTAATCTCTAATTTTATATCAAGTTTATTGAATATATTTTCTAATAAAGCTTTATCATAATATGTTGATAAATTTTTTATTAATTTTTTTCTTGGTTGCACAAAACATTTTTTCAAAAAAGCTTTAAACTTTTGATCTACAGATTTAGACATATCTTTTTTGATATAGATAACTGCAGAATCCACTTTTGGTGGTGGATTAAAACTTTGTGGTGGCACGATAGTTACTATTCGCGCTTGTTTTGCTATAAGTTTTGTAATTACAGATAAAGATGAAAAATCTTTATCTAAGCTATTTGCACAAAATTTATTGGCAACCTCTTTTTGCACCATAACGATAATATGCTCACAATTATTATCTTCTAGTGCTTTTAATATAATATTTGTAGCTATATAATATGGTAGATTTGCTATTAAATCATATCTACCATTATATAAGCTTGAATTTGTATTCCAAAATTCTAATACATCACCTAGATATAGTGATAATCGTTTGGAATCTAACTCTTTAATAAACTTGGCTTGCAAAAAAGAATATAAATCTTTATCTACCTCAAAAGCAGTTACATCTTTGCACTTGACTAATTTTTCTGTCAAATCACCTAATCCAGGCCCTATCTCTATGATGTGGTTATCATTGTGGGGCATCGATTCGATGATCTTAAATAGGACCGACTCATCTTTTAAAAAGTTTTGTCCAAATTTTTTCTTTGCTTTTATATTTTTCATTCTAAACTATTTTATCAAAATAATTCTTATAGTCTGATTATTTGTCACTTTATCAATAAATAATATAAAAAATAAAACTAATAAATTTATTTGCATTTTAAATTATAGAGATAAAGTAAGAAATTTTTTTCAAAAAATTAATCATGAATTTTCTCTTCTCCTTGCTCAGAATCAAGATGTCCCAACTACTAACTGGGAAATTTACTTTCAAAACAATCTTGCCCAGGAAGGCAAAAGTTTACTCAAAGAACACTGGCAAGAATTCACTAAGCAAATCAATCCTCTTCTACATGAGGTAAAAATATTACAGCATGATTTGCTTATCTGGAAACTTGACCTCAATGCCCATCACAATGAGCTTATT
>CAJXII010000010.1 GCA_913054415.1 uncultured Arcobacter sp. | reverse complement strand
ATATAAAGAACTACACTAAAGCTATGAAATTGTTCATTGTGCAGTGGTCTCATAATACAATTCTATCTTAATTCTCTTAAAAAAAGCCATAAAAATCTGTTTATATTAATTTTCTTAGAGCTTCTCTTTAGATATTTTATGATAAACTATAGATTAAGTTTTATAAAACAAAAGGTTACTTTTATGCAATTACAAAATATTTGTCAAGTTCTAAATATCGATATAAAGATCTCTAATGACATAGATATAATAGGTTTAAATTCACTTCAAGAAGCAACATCTAATCAGTTAAGTTTTTTAGAAAATAAAAAATATCTATCACAACTACAAGAAACAAAAGCTGCTGCTGTTTTTGTTACACAAGATATGGCTAATAAAGTTCCAAATAACACTATTGCTTTAGTATGTGATCAACCTTATGAAGTTTTAGCAAAAGCTAGTAAATTTTTTGCTCCACAAGTTGCACAAACTACAGGTAAAAAACCAAAACTAGGTAAAAACTCAACTATTATGCCAAATGTTTATATAGGATTTGATACAACTATAGGAGATAATGTAACTATTCTAAGTGGTGCTTTTATAGGGGATAATGTAACTATAGGAGATAACTCTATTATATACCCAAATGTGACTATATATAGAGATTGTGTAGTAGGCGATAATGTTATTATCCATGCTGGAACTGTTATAGGTAGTGATGGATTTGGATTTGCTACTACAAAAGATGGACAACATATCAAAATATATCAAAATGGAAATGTAACCATAGGAAACAATGTAGAAATAGGAGCAAACTGCACCATAGATAGAGCTGCTTTCTCAAGCACTATCATTGAAGATATGGTTCGTATAGATAACCTAGTGCATATAGCTCATAACTGTAAAATAGGAAAAGGAAGTATCCTTGTGACTCAAACAGGTCTTAGTGGTTCTACAACACTTGGAGAATATGTAGTAATGGCAGGACAAAGTGCTACTACAGGGCATTTAAGTATCGCACCTTTTACCACAATATTAGGAAGAGGTGTTGTTTCAAAAACTATCAAAGAGCCTAAAAAACACTGGGCAGGTTTCCCTTTGATGGAGCATAGAAGTTGGTTAAAACTTCAAGGTAAAATTCAAAAGCTTATAAAATAAAGGATCAACTATAGCTACAAAAATATTATCAATCATATCTGCATTTTTAATACTATTTTTTACATTTGCAACTTTTATACCTGATCCATCTTTAGTAGGAAGTATCGGGGTTGTATTTGCCAAATATTCACATCTGTATTTTGGTTATTTATCTTACATATATCTTTTGGTTTTGCTCTATCCATTATATAAAATCAATTTCTCATATATAGATAAGCTAACAGATAAAGCAATCACATCAGTTTTTTTATTTTTAACTATTATTATATTTCAATCATTAGTCATCAGTGGTGATCTAAGTGGTAAAATCGGAGATACAATTGTATCTATTTTATCTGTATTTATAGGTGTTGCTGGATTATGGCTATTTGTGATTATCGGATTTATGGTATCTATATTTATATTTTTTGAGGATTTCAAATTTAAAAACTTTAAATTAAATCTAAAACTTTTCTCTTTAAAAGATATTATGCCTAAACCAAAACCTAAAAAACAACTACTTCGAAAACTAGATAAATCAGTTATTATAGACAAAGAGGAAAATATTAGTATCAACGAAATAGGTGATACTGCTCAAATTATTTTAACTCCTACTTTAGATGATCAAGAATCACTACCAAATAACACTAACAATACTGAAGAACCCAAAATAGTAGATATTCAACCACTACAAACTACTCAAGGAGAGATGATTGAAGATGAGACTACAAATACATCATCTGTAATAGTTGATGAACTAGAGGAGAATAAAAAACTTCTACAAGATTTAGAAAAAGGTCAAATAGATAAACCAAAAGATTTTATTTTACCTAAAATAGAGTTTTTTGATAAACCAAAAAAGGTTACCAAATCAAAAATAAATGAAGCCGTCATAGACCAAAAAATAGAAGATTTACTTGAAAAACTAGCACAATTCAAAATAAATGGAGATGTAGTAAGAACTTATAGTGGTCCAATAGTAACCACTTTTGAGTTCAAACCAGCCCCAAATGTAAAAGTTAGTAAAATTTTAAATCTTCAAGATGATCTAGCTATGGCTCTTAAAGCTACAACTATTAGAATTCAAGCTCCAATACCAGGTAAAGATGTAGTAGGTATAGAGGTTCCAAATGAGGATACACAAACTATATATATGAGAGAGATATTAGAAAGTGAATTATTCCAAAACTCAAAATCACCTTTAACAATCATCTTAGGTAAAGATATAGTTGGTAAACCATTTGTTACAGATCTCAAAAAACTACCACACCTTTTAATAGCGGGAACTACAGGAAGTGGGAAAAGTGTCGGTATCAATGCTATGATATTATCACTTTTGTATAAAAATTCACCTGATAATCTAAAGATGATAATGATCGATCCAAAAATGCTAGAGTTCTCTATGTATAATGACATTCCGCATCTTTTAACTCCTGTGATTACAAAACCAACAGAAGCTATCAATGCTTTGGCATCTATGGTAACTGAGATGGAAAAACGATATACAATGATGGCTTCTACTAGAACAAAAAATATAGAAAACTACAACGAAAAAGCACAAAAAGATGGATTTGATAAATTCCCTTATATTGTAATTATCATAGATGAGTTAGCAGATTTGATGATGACAAGTGGCAAAGAAGTAGAGATTAGTATTGCAAGGATTGCTCAAAAAGCAAGAGCTTGTGGAATACATCTAATAGTAGCAACTCAACGACCAAGTGTAGATGTAGTAACAGGACTTATAAAAGCAAATCTTCCTAGTCGTATAAGTTATAAAGTTGGATCAAAAGTAGATAGTAAAATCATTATCGACTCACTAGGAGCAGAATCTCTACTAGGTCGTGGGGATATGCTTTTTACCCCTCCTGGTATGAGTGGATTAGTTCGTGTTCATGCTCCTTGGAGTAGTGAAAATGAGATAGATAGAGTTGTCGATTTTCTTAAATCTCAAAGGGAAGTACAGTATGATACTTCACTTCTAAAAGAGCAAAATGATCCATCTTTTCCAAACAAAACATCATCAAATGATATAGGTGAATTAGATGAATTATATGAAGAGGCTAAAAGAATTGTCATAGAAGATAAAAAAAGTTCAATAAGTTATATTCAAAGAAAATTACGAATAGGATATAACCGCTCAGCTACTATTGTAGAACAATTAGAACTTACAGGAATCTTATCTGCTCCAAATAATAAAGGAAATAGGGAAATATTAATTTAATATGTGATACAATTAAATTACAAAGATAAGATTCCTTATCTTTAGATTACTTTTCAAGGAGTTCCCCATGAACACAAGTATTGTAGGAAGAAAAATAACTTTAACAGATGAGTTAAAATCTCATATCACTGCAACAATCGACACTTTTAAAAAGTTTAATTTAGATATTATTTCAGTTAATGCAATTATATCTCAAGAGGAAAAAAAAGGTAAAAATGTTATAACATTTGAGTATGTTTTAAATATTGCAAATATAGATACTGTTGTGGTAAAACAAAAGGACAAAGATCTACACACTGCTATTGATATAGCAACAGATAGAGTGAATAAAATTTTAAGACGACATGCAGATAAAATCAAATCTCATGATGCAACCAAATTTACAGAAGTAGCAATATCTCAAGAGCAAGACTCTATTGCTAAAGAGTTAGAACTTTTAGATGAAGAGATTATCCCTGTAAAATTACAATCATATAAACCAATGGAGATAGAAGAAGCTCTAAATGAACTAAAAGCAGATAGTGGAGTTTTCAAAGTATTTTATGATATGGATGATAACTTTAGAGTATTATTTAAAATGAAAAATGGTAAACATTACGGTTTATACTAATAATAAGGAGGTAGTTTAACTACTTCCTTTAATCAAATGTCATGGGATATATTCGACTAAATCAAAATAATTTTTTTCATAATTTAGATTATTTTAGCTCTTTGTGTCAAAAAGAGAAACTATCTATTGCTTTAAAAGATAATGCTTACGGTCATGGTATCTATGAAGTAGCTTCTATGTGTGCAAAATATGGGATACAACATATATTTGTAAGAAACATAAATGAAGCAAATATTATAAAAGAGTTTGATTTTCAATCAGTTTTAGTTTTGTATGATATTCCAAAATCTTACAATCCAAATATCATAATCTCTATAAATAGCTTAGATGATATAGAAAAAATACCATCCAAATCAAAAGTTGAACTAAAAATAGATACAGGTATGAATCGAAATGGTATATTTTATGATCAAATTGATACAGCTTTAGAATCTATCAAAAAACAAAATCTTATTTTAAATGGTGTATTTACACATTTTTGTTGTTCAGATGAACAAAACAATATCACATCTATACAAGAGGATAAATTTCAAAAAGCAATCTTATATATCAAAACAAAAATAGATGATAATTTTAGAGTTCATTGTGCAAATAGTCATGGTGTATTTAAAGTTGATATGCAAAATTATGATCTAGCAAGAATAGGTATAGGTGCTTATGGTTATTTAGAATTTGAACAATCAAAATATCTTAAACCAGTAGCCTCGCTATGGGCAAATAAAATCGTAACCAAACATATAAAAAAAGGTGAGCATATTGGCTATGGAAGTAAAGCATTTGTAGCACATAAAGATATGGTTGTTACAAATTATGATGTAGGTTATTCAGATGGTTTTTTAAGAATAAGCGAAAATAAACCAGCAACTATACAAGATGGTAGAAAAATCTTAGGTAGAAGCTCTATGGATAGCTTATCAATAGAATCTAATGACCCTAAAATATGTATATTTGATAATGTTCAATCGTTAGCAACAACACACTTAACAATAGTTTATGAAATCCTTACAACACTAAGTCCTTTTATTCCAAGAATTATTATCTAACAATCCAAACAATATAAGCAGGTTTGAAGTGCTTTTTTAGTAAAATCCATCTTATAATAATATTTAAAAATATAAATATAGGATATTTATGAACGACAAAAAAGAAAAAAATTATCGACCAAATGTAGCTGCTATCGTTCTATCTAGTGCCTATCCAGCAAAATGTGAAGTTTTGATAGCTTCACGGATAGATTTAGAAGATGCATGGCAATTTCCTCAAGGTGGAATAGATGGCAATGAAACACCTAAAGAAGCACTTTTAAGAGAACTAAAAGAAGAAATAGGCACCAATGAAGTAGAGATTATTGCACAATGCCCACAATGGGTAAGCTACGATTTTCCTGCACAAGTTGCCCATAAAATGAAACCTTATGATGGACAAAGACAAAAATATTTTTTAGTCAAACTTAAAAAAGGTGCAAAGGTAAATATAAATACAGAGGTGCCAGAGTTTAGTGCATATAAATTTGTTCCTACAAATAAATTGTATGAGTATATTACATTTTTTAAACGAACAGTTTATAAACAGATTTTATCATATTTTAAAAAAGAGGGATATATTTAGATGTTAAGAGTATTGAAATTTGGAGGCACAAGTGTAGGAACGCTACAGAGAATCCAAAATGTAGCAAATATAATAAAAAAATATAAAGACAATGAAGATAGTATTGTAGCAGTTGTAAGTGCTATGAGTGGAGAAACTAATAAACTAATAGAGTATGCAAACTTTTTTAGTAGCAATCCAGAAGCTTTAGAGTTAGATATGCTTTTAAGCTCTGGAGAGAGAGTTACATCTGCACTATTATCTATTGCTTTAAATGAGCAAGGTTATAAAACAACATCTATGAGTGGAAGAGAAGCAGGGATGATTACAGACAATAACCATACATCTGCTAGAATACAAAATATTGATACTTCAAATATTGTAAAAGCATTAGATGATAGTAAGATCATAATTGTAGCTGGTTTTCAAGGGGTAAGTATAGATACACATAGAGTTACAACACTTGGTCGTGGTGGAAGTGATCTAAGTGCAGTAGCTCTTGCTGGTGCTTTAAAAGCTGATATTTGTGAGATATATACAGATGTAGATGGTATCTATACAACAGATCCAAGAATTGAACCAAAAGCAAAAAAATTATCACAAATCTCTTATGATGAGATGCTAGAACTTGCTTCATCTGGAGCAAAAGTTTTACAAAATCGTTCAGTTGAGATGGCAAAAAAATTAAATGTTAATCTTGTATCAAGAAGTAGCTTTACCCCTGAAGTTGAAGGGACTTTAATAACAAAAGAGGAAAATATAATGGAAAAAGCAATAGTTAGTGGAATAGCATTAGATAGAGATCAAATCAGAGTAGGTATGTATGGAGTTATAGATAAACCAGGTATCGCTTCTTCTATATTTACAACACTTGCTGATGCAAATATCAATGTAGATATGATAGTTCAAACAGTTGGATTAGATGGCAAAACAAACTTAGATTTTACTATCCCTACAAATGATTTAGATAAAACAAAATCTGTAATGGAGCAATTTCAAGAAGATAGCTATAAAATAGATTATAATGAATCTATCTGTAAAGTATCTATTGTTGGTGTTGGTATGAAATCTCATACAGGAGTAGCAAGTAAAGCTTTTAGCACTCTTGCTCAAAACAATATCAACATAAGAATAATCAGCACAAGTGAGATCAAAATCTCTATGATTATAGAGGAAAAATATGCAGAACTTGCAGTAAGAAGTTTGCATGATGCTTATGAATTAGACAAATAGGATAAAAAATGCAAGAGTTTTTAAATTGGACAATCAATACAATCAGAGAGGATAAACTAATAGGTTCATGGCTTGAAGAGAGAAAATATGATTGGACTCCTCTTGTATCAAAATCTATAGAAAGACTTATCAACAAAGAAAGAACAGTTTTAGTTTTAACAGATGATGATCGGGATTGGTTTTTAAAATATATCCTAACAAATATCAACTCTTCATCAAACCAAAGACCATATTTACCATTTTATGATTTTAAATCTTTTGTAGATAAAACGAACACTTTAAGAAATGAAAACGATATAAATCTTATACAAGATATGTTAAATATATCATTTCCAAATGGCTACTATATTTGGTATATAGGTAGAAGTTCTCATCAAAATGCCAATATTGCAAAAATGTTTAAAAACTCTTTTATGTGGATTTTTGATGAAGAGATACCAAATAGTTTTTATCTAAGTAGTCGTGAAGAAGCATTGGATATGAAGCTATTACAAATGTTTAGATTATACAATAAAACTTTAAGTGGTGTCCTATTTGCCCAAATAGATGTAAATAAATAGGATTAGTATATGATAATAGATAGTTCTAAAATCTTAATCGTTTCAAATATAGAACAAACTATCCAAGAGTTAATATCAACACTTCCTAAACATAGTGTAAGGGTGATTAAAAATGAGGAAGAGAATAAATATGATTTTCTAATCACACATGCTCAAAAAGCTATCAAAGAGGCATATCTTGCTTCATCTTCAACTAAATATATTTTATTATGTGGAGCAACATTTAATACTGAAGCTCAAAATATGCTCTTAAAAGTTTTAGAAGAACCACCAACAAATATAGTATTTATCCTTATTACTCTTTCAAAAAGTTCTATTTTACCTACTATATTTTCAAGATTACCTCATCAGATTATTAAAACAAAAGAGCCAATTATCCCTTGTGAATTAAGTTTTACAAAACTAGAACTAAAAGATATATATAGCTTCTTAAAACAACATCAACGGATCAATAAAAATGATGCAAAAAAACTAATAGAATCTATACTTTACAAAATCGAACAAGAGAATATTAAACTAAATACAAGGCAATTAGAAACATTTAGCACCGCTATAAAATTATTAAGTTTAAACTCAAGACCTATTAATATTTTAACAAATCTATTATTAACTCTTATATATACAAAATCTCCTACACAAAGCTATAGTAATGTTCATCTATAAAATCAATCCATCAAATATAAAAGATTTTTTATATAACCAAATTGGAACAGATAAAACAGGTGCTAAAATATTATCTAAAAAATCAAATATAATACATCTATATATCCAAAATCTAAATGTAGCAGCTGCTAATATTTTAAAACAAGATGCTTTATCAATAGGTGCTGATCTTGCAGTGCCAAGAGGAACAATTCTAGCACAAGATAAATTTGTAGATGCTGTTTTAATTGCTTCACAAAAACATATAGAGATATTATGCAAAAAAGAGCTATCTCAACCATTTGGATTAAAAGATTTAGCAAAAGAGTTAAAAAGTTTTATTACACCATCTATATCAAATATTGAAGTGATGGGGGTAATTAATGCCAATGATGATAGTTTTTTTAAAGGTAGTAGATTTAAAGATAAAAATGCCATCAAACAAATATATCAAATGATAGAAGATGGTGCTACTATTATAGATATAGGTGCAGTATCAAGTCGTCCAGGAAGTAGTGCTGTTTCAAAAGATATAGAGCTACAAAGAGTAAAACCTATATGTGATAGTATCAAAAAAAATAAACTATATAAAAAAGTAACTTTTAGTATAGATAGCTATACCCCTAGTGTGATTAAATATGCTTTAAAATCTGGTTTCTCAATAGTAAACGATATTACAGGTTTAAAAGATGATAAAGTGGCAAAACTAGTAGCAAAATATGGTGCAAAAGTTGTAATAATGCATATGCAAGGTGATCCAAAAACTATGCAACAAAACCCACAATATGATAATATTATCGAGGATATAGATAAATTCTTTCAACAACAAATAAAAAAAGCTAAAAAATTTGGTATCGCTTCTGAGAATATTATTTTAGATATAGGTATAGGGTTTGGAAAAACTTTGGAACATAATCTTATTTTATTACAAAACTTAGAGCATTTTAAACATCTAGGGTATCCACTTTTAGTAGGTGCAAGTAGAAAATCTATGATAGATAAAATTATACCAACAACACCAGAGCAAAGATTACCAGGAACTTTAGCAATACATTTAGAATCTATCAATCAAGGTGCTTCTATTATTAGAACTCACGATACAAAAGAGCATATACAAGCTATAAAAGTTCAACAAGCTATAAAAAATCAAAAGGCAACTATATGACACTAGAAGAGTTAAATCAAATGATTGAGGGAAAACCAGCTGTTATGATATATTTTAGTGGTGAAAATTGTGGAGTGTGTAAAGCTTTACAACCAAAAATCAAAAATCTTTTTGATCAATCTTTTGACAAAATAGAACAAATATACTTAGATGTAGCTCAATACAAACACATAGCTGTAGCTTTTAATATCTTTTCTATACCAACTATGTTAGTCTTTTTAGATGGTAAAGAGTTTATACGAAAAGGTAGAAACTTATCAATAGAGTTGCTCAAAGAACAGCTTCAACGACCATACGATATTTTTTTGGGGTAATTATATGGGAAATAGATTTGAAAATGAACAATCGGTGCCAAAAGGGGCAGGTAAAAGACTTATAATAATTTTAGTATCAATCATACTGCTATTTCAACTTATTACAATAGATAAAACAAATCCACCTTATGATAAAAAAGATCAAATTCAAGCACCAAAGCCTATTATGAATATTTTAAAAAGATCGTGTTGGGATTGTCATAGTAACGATACTATTTGGCCTTGGTATGCAAATATTGCTCCATTTTCATGGACTATATCAAGACATGTCAAAGTTGGTAGGCAATATGTTAATTTTTCTATTTGGAACACCTACACACCAGAGCAAAAAGATAAAAAATTAACTGCTATTTATAAATCTGTTCATACTGCTATGCCACTATCTAGCTATACACAGATACATAAAAAAGCTATCTTAACCAAACAAGATAGAGATATGTTAAGATCTTGGACAGGGAAATCACCATTTTGAGAACGGTTGTTGCAGAGATATTAGAGGATAATTCACTTCTTCTAACTCAAGCATATTTTAAACTTCAAAAACTATTTGAGAAAAAATATGGCACAAATACTGTAGTGCTTATAGAGGTTGGAACTTTTTTTGAAACTTATGAGGTAAATAATGAAGAGGAACAAATAGGTAAAGCAAAAGAGATAGCGGAACTGCTAAATATACAACTTACAAGAAAAAATAAAAATATTTTAGAAAACTCTATTGAAAATCCTTTAATGGCAGGAGTTCCTACTATATCATTTGAGAAACATCTAAGTAGAATAATAGCTTGTGAAAAATATACAATAGTTATCATAAAACAAAAAGGGACACCACCAAATGTCAAAAGAGTGCTAGAGGCTATCATATCTCCTGGAACAAATTTTGATTTTGTAGTAAATAGTGATGAAAACAATACAACATCAATAGTGCTTGATAAGATAAATGAAAACTACCTTGTAGGTTATAGTGCAATAGATGTAACTACTGGTAAATGTTACTACAACGAAGTTTATGGCACAAGTGAAGATTCATCTTTTGCTTTGGATGAGTTATTTAACTATATGAATATGCACAAAACAAGTGAAGTTATTATCACACTACTTAATAAACAGATCAATCTAAACGAGATAATCCAATACCTAGAGCTTGAAAATAAAACTTACCATATCAATAGTGCAAGGATGAGAATACCATATCAAAATGAACTATTTAAAGAGGTATTTAATATCCAATCTCTTCTAACTCCAATAGAACATCTTGATATGGAACTATATGCTTTAGCTAGTGAGAGTTTAGCAATCTTAATAGATTTTATTATCAATCACGATTCTACAATATGTCAAAAACTATCTTATCCTGTAAAATTAGATATAAGCAAATATGTCTATATAGGAAATAATGCCCTAGAGCAACTAAATATATTAGATACACCACATCAAAATAGTATTAGCAAACTTATAAACAACACATCAACCGCTATGGGGAAACGACTTTTAAAAGAGCGATTAACCCACCCAATCAAAGATGAAAAAGAGATAAAAAGAAGATATACACTATCAAAAGAGTTATATGATTATCATAACCCTATTGAAAAAGAGCTATCAAGTATATATGATATAGAAAGATTAACAAGAAGGATCAAACTAAATCGTATCCACCCTTTTGAGATAAACTATTTATATGATTCACTTATAAGTATCAATGATATTATCAAATTTATGGAGAATTATAAATTTTTTAAATCCCCTTGTAGTAGTGATGAGTTGGATATTTTTATCACATCTATACAAAATACTTTTATTTTAGAAGAGTCTGGAAAATATATGTTAAAAGATATAGAAACAAATATTATCCAGCCAAATATCAGTGCTACTATTGATGAGCTACTTCAAGAGAATGAAAAATTAAAAAGCAAACTTAACTTATTTGTCGAGCATATTTTAAAATTTTTAAATAAAAGTGATTCAAATTTTGTTACACTTAATCGTTTGGATAAAGAGGGATTTTTTATCCAACTTACAAAAAATAGATACAACCTTATCAAAGATGAACTTTTAGAATCACATCTTATTATAGATGATCAACTATATCTATTTAAAGATTTTAAGATAAAAGTTCAAACTAATAATGTAAAAATCTCTAATAAACTAACTGAAAATATATCAGATAAATATATCCACAATATCAAAAAAATAGTATCTTTAAATAAATCACTTTTTAAAGAACAGATAAAATTATATGAAGAAAAATACTCAACTATGCTACTTGAATTATGCCATTTTATAGCAGAGATAGATGTAACTGTATCAAATATCAAAACTTCAAAAAAATATAACTATGTTTGCCCTAAAATTGTCAAAACCGAAAAAGATAATAATTTCTTAGAACTTATCAATCTTAGACATCCACTTATAGAATCTCAACAAGATATAGGTATCTATGTGCCAAATGATGTGATTTTGGGAGATCTTACTTTAGCAAATAAAGAGTATCAAAACAATGTGATTATCAAAAATAGCAAATATGATACAATCATAGATAACAAAATGCACGGGATGTTACTATTTGGTATCAATAGTAGTGGAAAATCATCTTTGATGAAATCTATAGGAGTATCAGTAATTTTAGCTCAAGCAGGATTTTTTGTTCCTGCTAACTCTATGAGATTTTCTTTATTTGATTCTATTTTTACTAGAATTAGTGGAGCTGATAATATCTCCAAGGGACTATCATCTTTTGCAGTTGAGATGTTGGATCTAAAAAATATCTTCAATAGAGCAACTTGTAGCTCATTAATTTTAGGTGATGAGATAAGTCATAGCACAGAAACAATGAGTGGAGTTAGTATAGTTGCTAGTGCGATTTTAAAACTTGCAAAATTAAAAGCTATATTTGTATTTGCTACACATCTACATCAACTACCAGAACTTCAAGAGATAGAGAGCTTGAAAAATATTATATGCTTACATCTTAGTGTAATCTATAAAGATGATGAGGATAAACTTATATTTGATAGAAAACTAAAATATGGAAGTGGAAGTAGTGTATATGGTTTAGAATTTGCTAAATCATTGCATATGGACAAAGAGTTTTTAGATATAGCAAATCAAATAAGAAAACGGGTAACTGATGATTATAATACTATAGAAAGGTTATCTCAAAAAAAATCCAGCAAATATAACAAAGACCTATATATAGCTTCTTGTGCTATATGTGGTGCAAATGTAGATGATGTTCACCATATCAAAGCTCAACATAGAGCAAATAAAGATGGCTTTATAGAACATATCAATGCAAACCATAAATTCAATCTTATCCCACTATGTAAAAAACATCATAAAATGGTGCATGATGGCAAAATAAATATAAATGGTTTTATCACTACATCAAAAGGTTTAGAGCTACATTATACCTATGTAGAATAAATTGTATTTTATTTTCAGAATATATCTATTGTGCTAGACATAGATTTTGTAAATCTAACTACTTTATCCCTTCCACTCTCTTTTGCATTATATAAGGCTATATCTGCATTTTTTACAACTTGGAATATATTAGTAGAATCATCAGGGAACATTGATACACCCGTGCTTACAGTTTTGTAGAAATCATCACCATTTTTTAATTTAATAGCACTTGTAGCTACTTTTTGTCGAATTTTATTAGCTACTTTGATTGTATTATTTTCATCTATATTAACAAGCAATAATAAAAACTCTTCTCCACCCATTCGTATTGCTACATCTGATTCTCTAATATTTTCTTTAATAATACTACTTAACATTTGTAAAACTTGATCACCTACATCATGCCCATATTCATCATTGACAGCTTTAAAATGATCCATATCTAACATCAATACACCAATACTAAACTCTTCTCTTTGAGCTAAATTGATCAATATATCAATCTCCTGATCAAAAAACTTTCTATTATACAATCCAGTTAGAGCATCTTTATAGTTTGATTCATTTAACTCATCAACAATATACTTAATTTTTAGATTTGGAATTGCCTCTTGTAGATATTTTTTAATATATATAATATGGTAGTTTTTGAGTGTATCAAACTCTTCTTGTGTTTCAACAACACATCTGATTACTAAAGTAATATGATCCATAAGTTGTAATGGTATGCAATAATAAAAACCTTTATCTTTATAACAACTACAAGCTTTATGATAAGATACACTATAGATATCTTGTGATATTTTATATGCTCTACATAGATCAAAATTACTTGATTTATCACACTCTTTTTTATCATCACCCTCTTGTAATACAACTTTCATAGTTTTATTTTCACTATCATAAATAGTAAAATTAAAATGTTTAATATTAAATCTATTTTTTAATATTTGTGCTAATCTATCATATATCTCATGTGATGTTTCATCTATATCTATTTGTTTTTTGAATGTATATAATTCTGACAAGTTATCAATAATATCTTTTAAATTTAAAAAAGAGTTATCACTAGTTCTATTATTATCCCCTGTAAAGATTTTAAGTTTTGTATGGATATCATCAAAAGAGTTTTTTAACATCAAAATAAAAGAGTTATAATTATCTACAAGCTTATCTACCTCTTTACCTTTGATTAAACCTTTTGGTTTATTGATATTCTCAAATTTTCCATCAGTTGATTTTTTGATACTATCACCTATTCGTAAAAATGTATCAATATATGGCTTTAAAATACTATTTGTTAAAAAAACAATTATAAATATTAAAAAGATTGTTACAAATAAAATAGTAAATAGTGTATCTTTCCCCATCTGTTTTATTTTGGAAATATCAAGTTCAACAGAGATAGCTCCTAAGACATCACCTTTTGCAACATTGTGGCATTTACCATATGAGATGTTAATCCATCTTTTACTAATTCAGAGATACGAAATGCTTCACTTTTAGATAAATTTATTGCCATTTTACGAATATTATATGTTTGAAAAAGTATAAAAAATACTGAAACACCAAGAAACAATAAAATAAATCTAGTTAAAAGTTTTCGTTTCATATAATACTTCTATAAATAATTTAACCAAGATTTTAATGAATTTTGTTCATTAAACAATGTAGTTTGTGCTCCATGCCCACTATAGATATTAAAATCTTGATCCCATTGTAAAATTTTTTGAATACTTTTTTTCATATCTGATGGACTAGAATATGGAAAATCAACTCTGCCAATACTTCCTTGAAAAATAAAATCACCACTAAATAAACTATCTTTAATCTCAATAACACTACAACCTGGAGTATGCCCAGGGAAATGATGAAATTTAAAAATAAATCCATCTAAATTAAATATATCTTGATCATCTACTTCAACATCAGCTTTTGAAGGAGGTGTTGATTGTCCAAATGGATCTTTTTGTAACATAAAACAATCATCTTTAGGACAATAAATAGAGGTATTTAATCTCTCTTTTAACTCTTGATTACTCCATATATGATCAAAATGACCATGAGTATTTAATATGGCTACAGGGTTTGTAACATTTTCTATTACCCAAGATACTGCATCTACACCAGGATCAATAATAATATCCTTACCATCAATAGATACTATATAACAATTTGTTTGATAAGTGCCCATTGGCATAGATTTGATTATCACTTAATTATCCTAATTATTTATATTACTAATACTATCTAAATTAAATTTAAAAGATAATGAAATAATCATCTCAAATTAACTTTTTTACTCCATAGTGGCAAAACAGATTTAACATTTGGTTCATTTGATATTTGACTAATTAGATCTAAAATATCACTATTTTGTGGTATAGAGTATATAAAATCACCCACTATTAAAATATGTTCCATTTGAAGATGATATTTCTCTTCAAAATCTGCTATTAGTTTTGGTTCAACTGTATTGAACTTAATATCTAGTTTTGTATCATCTGTAAAGATATAATTTTTTGATGTGATATAATTATTATCAACCTTTTTTACCAATACTGTTTTGAGTTTATTATCTTTTTTTATAGTGTATTGAGTAAAATCACTTGCACAACCATATACTAAAAAAACTATTGCTATAGCTATATATTTCATATTCTCTCCTAATATCCTACTATTTCTAATTTCACACTATTTATTGTTTTATTACTTGGAGTATTATTTGTATTTTTATCTGTTATTTCTAGTTTCCAATCTCCACTACTATTTTCATCCAAAAAGGCAACTGAACTTAATCTAAAAGTATCATTCAAAGATGGTGACTGAAGATTTAAAGCATTATTTCCATGTAAAAGTTATGTTGTAGTTCCTGCTGGACTAATTAGATTGTATTCATAATCTCCAGAATCATCTAAATTAACATCTAAATATACCCCTACCCACTCTATAGATATATTATCTGTAATATTTAGATCAATAGTTGTAGTATCTCCATTTGTAGCTAGTGTAACATCTGTATCATTAGTAACTTCTATAGTTTGTTTAGATGGCAATGGACTATAATTGTTTTTACATTTCTTTATAGCACCAGATATATTAATCAAACCGTAACCATAATCAACACTATATTTTAATCCAGCACTATTTGTTATCCAAGTTGTATTTGAACTATCTATTTTGGTTGCTGTTGTAGCTAATATATATTTAACATCTCTATATGTAAGATTTGGACAAGCTTCAAGGATTAAACCAATAGATCCAGCTACTAGTGGAGTTGCCGCACTTGTCCCACTAAAATAATCATAACTATTATTAAGTGTTGTAGTATATAGATTATCACCATAACCACTAATTAAAATATTTGACCCAGGACTAGAAAAATTAGAGATTTTATTGTTTTGATCTACTGAGGCTACAGCTATGCTGTATTGATTATTTGTAAGAGTTGAGAGATTAGAGGAACCATTATAACAATTTGAATCTTCTCCATTATTATCTCTATCATTACCACCAGCAAAAACATAGATTCTTCCCTTACCATCTCTTAAATTAGCTACTCCTTGAGCTAAAATACTCTCTTCATCAGTGCTATTGTGATAACATATACCCCAACTATTTGAAGATATTGTGATGTCATTTGCTCCATCTCCACTTAGCCAAGCTTTTTCAAGATCACTTTGTGTATAAACTAAACTACTACCACTATTAGTTTGCATCTTAAATCCAACAACTTTTCCTAAAGGAACGATACCTTTTACCCCTTTGTTATTAAATCCCCTTGCGTTTGTAACCCCTGCACATTTTGTTCCATGAGATTCACCTGAATCAGGATTACAGTTTTGCGATGTGCTAGTTTCAGCATTATAACTTTTTGAAAGGTCAATATTAGCAAATATATCTTCATGAATAGGCTCTATTCCTGTATCAACAATTTGAATAATACTACCATTTGCACCACTTCCATTATAGTCATTTTGAATATTTGTGATATTAAGATCATCTAAATAGTATTGTTGAGAACTAGAAGGATCATCTCCATTGGTAAAAAGATCATAAGTTTCTTTTAGATGATTTTGTGCTTGGGTGATATTTACCTCTGTTATATTGTGATTTGTGCTATTTACTTCTGCTATTAATTTACTAATTGAATCTACACTATTAAAATCAATCGCTAGATTTGAGTTAAGATTTACCGCTTGAGATACCAAAGATATACCATTACTTGGATCTTTATCACTATCAAAAGATTGTAACACTCTTGCAATATTTAAAACTTTTATATTATCAATGTTTCCATTAGAAACTATATCTATAGGGGTTAAAACCGATTGACCTAAACTGCTTCCTATAAAAATATTACCAATATAAAAATTAACCTTTTCACCAGCAAGATATTGAAACTGTCCATTGCTATTGGTATATCCTGATTGTGTAGAAGTAGTATAGTGTAACCCTTGAACTTTTGAGTCTATAAAAATTCCTGTTGCTAATGATGAAGATGAGTTATTAGTTGAAGAGCTTGAACCACTAGATCCACATCCTACCAACAATAATAACAATATTGCTATAAATATAAAGCTTAATCTCATTTTTTATTAATCGCTAAATAATATAACAAGTAAGCAGCTTCTAAAGGTGTCCAAGCAATATCTGTTTCTAGTTGTAACTGTGTTAATATTTTAGGGACAGATTTATTATATTTTTTTACAATATCAAAGATTTTTGTATCTAATGCACTTGTGCTTAGCTCCACAACACTTTTTGGAAAAACATTTCTTGTATTATGAACCAAAATATCCAAATCTAGCTGAATTGCTCTTAATAATATACCAATTTGAAACGAATGGTAAGCAAACTGCTGTAATGTCTCTTTTGTCTTACCTTTATAGTTTAAAAAAGTAAAAGTTTTAAGCTCATCTTTTGCCATCTGCAAAATAGCAGTTTGTGAATATTTCATAATTATATCTGGCAATTTAATATCATCAATATCTAATTTTTCAGGATCAAAATCTCTCTTTTTTAACCAAACACTATTAAAAGCTTTTTTCAATACACTATCAAATCCCATAATTGTCCAATAAATATTATTTTTTATCATAATACAATAAATATTATTATATACTTCTAAAATGAGTAAAGATACAGTGTTTAGTAAACCTATTGTTAAAAAATTTGAATTTGATGAAGATGTAGCAAGTGTATTTGATGATATGTTGAATCGCTCTATCCCTTTTTATGAGGAGATGTTAAACTTAACTACCAAATTTGCATTAAATTATTTAGATCAAAACAATAGAGTTTATGATCTTGGTTGTTCAACTGCTTCAACTTTGATAAAAATAGCTCAACAATCAAAATATAACTTAGAACTTATAGGTATAGATAATTCAGAAGCTATGTTAAAAAGAGCTTCACAAAAAGCTCATGCTTTTGGAGTTGATATAGAGTTTTTACAAAATGATATATTTAATATAGATTTAAAATCATCTAAAGTGATAATCTCTAACTATACTTTACAGTTTATAAGACCACTTCAAAGGGAAAAACTTATAAACAAAATATATGATAGTTTAGAAGATGGTGGTGTTTTTATATTTAGTGAAAAAACAATTTGTGAAGATAAAAAACTTGACAAAGAGTTTATCGATGAATATTATAGTTTTAAAAAATCAAAAGGTTATAGCGATTTTGAGATATCAGCAAAAAGGGAAGCCTTAGAAAATGTGTTGATCCCATATAGCTACGATGAAAATAAAAAAATGGTTTTAAATGCTGGATTTAACTCTTTTGAATGTTTATTTAAATGGATTAATTTTGGAACATTTATAGCGATAAAAAAAGGATAATAATGTTAGAAATAGGGACAAAAGCACCTGATTTTTGTTTACCAAATCAGGATGATGTGGAGATATGTTTAAGAGATATAAAAGGCAAATGGGTTGTATTATATTTTTATCCAAAAGATAATACTCCAGGATGCACCAATGAAGCTTGTGATTTTACAGAACTAGAACCACAATTTGATGATATAGATGCAGTGATATTTGGAGTTAGTGCTAATACTACAAAACAACATAGAAATTTTATAGAGAAAAAAAATCTAGGTATTACACTTTTATCTGATGAAGAGAAAAATATGTTAGAACAATATGGTGTTTGGCAACAAAAAAAGATGTGTGGAAGAGAATATATGGGGATTGTAAGAACTACATACCTTATAGATCCAAATGGCAATATTGCTTTTGGATGGGAAAATGTAAAAGTTAGACAAAAGAAGAAAATAAGTGGCGAAACGGTAGAATTACGACATGCAGATCTAGTAAAAGAGAAACTAGAAGATTTACAAAATAGATAAAGGGTAAAATATGGGTAGAGCTTTTGAGTATAGAAAAGCAGCAAAATTAAAAAGATGGGGGAATATGTCAAAAGTATTTCCAAAACTAGCCAAAGCTATAACTATGGCAGCAAAAAGTGGTGGAGCAGATCCTGATACAAATGCTACATTAAGAACAGCAATAGCAAATGCAAAAGCACAAAACTTACCAAAAGATAATATTGAAGCAGCAATCAAAAGAGCAAGTGCAAAAGATGCTGCCAATCTTGCTGAGATAAACTATGAAGGTAAATGGCAATATGGTGTGCTAGTATTTGTAGAAGCAGCAACAGATAATAACACAAGAACTATTGCAAATATTAAAAATATTTTTAATAAAAATGGTGGAACTATGGTTCCTACTGGATCATTAGAGTTTATGTTTAGTAGAAAAGCAGTTTTTGAGATGAAAACTGAAGATGTGAATATTGATTTAGAGGAACTAGAACTAGAACTAATAGATGCAGGTCTGGAAGAGATCAAACAAGAGGATGATGAGCATTTTACAATATATGCTGATTATACAGATTTTGGAACTATGTCTTCTAAACTTGAAGAGATGGATCTAAAACCTGAAAAATCTTCACTTCAAAGAGTTCCAAATACTCCTATTGAGATTACAGACAAACAGATGGAAGATCTATCTGTGTTACTAGATAAACTTGAAGATGATGAAGATGTTCAAGCAGTATATACAAATTTAGCATAGGGGTTATTTTGAATAAAATTTTAGTAGGTCACTCACCAGATGCTGATGATATTTTTATGTATTATGCTATTAAATTTGGATGGGTAGATCTAAACAAAACACAATTTGACAATATCGCACTTGATATTGAAACACTAAATCAAGCAACACTAAAAGGTGTATATGATATTTGTGCTATTAGTTTTGCACTATACCCTTTTGTAAAAGATGATTTTGCACTTCTTAAAACAGCAGTTAGTTTTGGAAATGGATATGGTCCTAAAGTTGTAAAACAAAAAGGTAAAAAACTAAAAAGAAACTTCAAAGTAGCACTAAGTGGTCAATACACTACAAATGCCCTACTTTTTAAAATCAAATATCCTGAAGCTAGAATAACATATATGAATTTTTTAGATATTGAACAAGCAGTGCTAGATGGCACAGTAGATGCTGGTGTGCTTATACATGAATCTATCTTAACTTATGCTCAAGATTTAGAAGTAGAGATAGAACTATGGGATATTTGGCAAGAGTTAGCAGGTAAAGATCTGCCACTTCCTTTAGGTGGTATGTGTTTAAGAAGAAGTATCCCTTTAAATAAAGCTATTGAGTATGAAAATATACTTATAAAAGCAGTTAAAGTTGCAAATGACAATAAAATTTTATTATCAAAAATGCTTCTTGAAAGGGATCTTATTAGAGTTGATTATGATACTTTACAAACATATCTAAATTTATATGCCAATGATGACTCTATAGAACTAAGTGACATTCAATATAAAGCTTTGAATAAACTATATGCTTTAGGGTATGAACATGGTTTTTATGATGATCTTATAAAATCACAAGATTATCTAATACCTAGTGAATATCAGGAATTAAGAGATTCTTAATCCTCATCTAAAGCTTCATCTACTAGCTTACTATCGATCTCTTTTTTGGGCTTGATATTAGATA
>CAJXII010000009.1 GCA_913054415.1 uncultured Arcobacter sp. | reverse complement strand
GTTTTTTTTTCATTTCAGAGGCCGAATCAAATGTTTTAAAAAAGCCAAGCCTCACTCTGTACCAGACCACACCGTTTTTTACGCCTTTTATCTTGTAACCTGCAAATCCTTTTTTTTCAAGCAGGCTTATGCGGGTTTCAGCATCTTTAATATTGCGGTAAGCTGCAACCTGAATGGTATAGTTTTTATCTTCAGCCCTAATTCCGGCAATCTGGTGATCCTGTTTTTTATATGTTTAAAGTTTTGTAAACAAAAAAATATAGCAATATATTTTCCAAATATAAAACTACTACAAAAAGCTAGTGCTAAAAATAGACTAGGATTAAATATTGTCAAATTTTTAACTATCTTTTTTCTTATCATATCACTTGCTAGTCCAATAAAAGAGGATAATATAGTTATAAACAATGACAAAGGTTATGAAATATCTTTAATCCTAGATGCAAGTGGATCTATGCAAGAAGGTGGTAAATTTACTATTGTTAAAGATATTGTCAAAGATTTTATAAACAAAAGAAAACATGACAAACTAGCACTAAGTATATTTGCCGATTTTGCTTATGTAGCAGTGCCATTAACTTATGATAAAAGATCAATCAAAAGATTGTTAAATAGAATTGAAGTGGGTGTAGCTGGTGTTAGACAAACTGCACTTTATGAAGCTTTATTTTTAAGTTCAAATCTATTTAAAACAAGCCACTCAAAAGAGAAAATTGCCATTTTACTTACAGATGGAATCGATAATGCCAATACAATACCTTTAGATGTAGCTATCAAAACTGCTAAAAAATATGGTATTAAAGTATATACAATAGGTGTGGGTAGTATGGGTGATTTTAATCCAACAGTTTTACAACAAATAGCTTCACAAACAGGTGGTAAATTTTTTCATGCCAATACACAACAAAAACTTCAACAGATATATAAAACTATAAATAAACTAGAAAAAAGTGAAATCAAAGCAAATAAATATGTGAAAAAAACATATTATTTCCAATATAGCTTAGCTCTTGCTATACTATTTATGTTGATATATTTTTATATGGCAAATAAGGAGTAAAAGATGATTGAATTAAAAAATATTGAGTTTTTATGGTTACTTATTTTACTAATACCAATGATATATCTTCTTAAACAAAAAAGTGATATTTTTAATAATATTTTTGCAAAAGATGTTCTAAAAAGAGTTCAATTATCAAATCGTGGTTTATCTAAAAAAACTAGAGGTATTTTTATGATAATCGCATTTATATTTAGTATATTGGCACTATCAAGACCTGTAATAAACAATGGTCAGATCAAAGTAAAATCTAGTTTTATCAATATGATAGTTGCTATTGATATGTCAAAATCTATGTTTGCAACAGATATATATCCTAGCAGATTTGAATTTGCCAAAATGAAATTTTTTGATCTACTTAAATATCTAAAAAATACAAAAGTTGCACTTATTGGATTTAGCTCACAAACATTCCTTATCTCACCTTTGACCGAGGATTTTCATACACTAAAATTTCTTACAAAAAATCTAAGTGTTAATAGTTTAAGTCTAAAAGGAACCGATATTTTAAATACACTAAAAACTGCAAATGAGATGTTTGGCAACAATAATAAAAAAGCTTTACTACTTCTTACAGATGGTTCAGATCAAAATGATTTTTCAAAAGAGATAGATTATGCAAAAACTCACAATATTGTAGTATATATCTATAATATAGGAACCTCAAAAGGTGGAATGATAAAAAATGAAAATGGAGCTATCCTAAAAGATAAAAATGGAAATATTGTAGTAGTTACTCTAAATGAAAAAATCAAAAACCTAGCTTTAAATACCAATGGTGCTTATATGAAATATTCGCTAAAAAAGGATGATATTAAACTTTTAGCACAAACTATACAAAATCAATTTAAAGCAAAAAAAGAGAGTCAAAACACTATCAATGATACAAGAGAGTTATTTTATATCCCACTTGCTTTATCTGTTTTATTTACCTTTATGGCACTTTTTGGTTTAATAAATAAAGCAAATAAAACTAATCAATAGTATAGTTGATATTGTTTTTTACTAAATAATCTACAAACAACTCAAAATATTTTTTAGTTTCAGCCTCATTATTAGAAGCTACTGATATTACAGTTGTCCTTTTATCACCATTGATTTGTGGCAAAGATGAAAATTCTATATCTTCAGGTAGTTTTTTCATAGTTTCCACTAGATTATTTTCACTACAAAAAGCACTAAGTGTCATTCTATATTTTTTTGTATTATTTTGTGGATATAGTTTATCAAGTGCTTCTATAACCATACTTTGTGACATACTTGGAAAACCAGGTGTGAAGAAAAATCTATCTTGCAAATAAAACCCTGGCACATTTGTTACTACATTTTTTAATAAACTTGCATTTAAAGGTAGATTTGCCATATTTATTCTATGTGGGTATGCTTCTTGTCCAAACTTCTCCAAAATAGCCTCTTTGGCTGCTTGATTTACCTCCATCTGTCCATCTGTAAATACTTGTGCTGCTACTTCTCTAGTATAATCATCAGGTGTTGCTCCAATACCACCAAAACTAAACATTACAGAGTTTGGATCAGATTTTATTAGATTATAAACATCTGCCATAAAAGGTGGTTCATCTTTGATTACAAATGATCCTTTTTGCTCCCATCCTCTTTTTAGCAACTCTTTATTTAAAAATTCAAAATGAGCATCTTTTCTTCTACCATTTAATAGTTCTGTTCCTATAATTACACTATAAAAATTTTTCATCATTTAACTGCTTGTTAGCATCTCCTTTTTAAATTGTAGATATTCTGTAACAACATTATGATCTTTATCTAACTTTGTAAAATCCTCTTTTATTGTTATTTTTTTAATAATATTCTCCATAGATGTTAAGTTATTTTCATCTAATTCCTCCTCTAAAGAGGTATATTTACTTATTAATTCATCAAAAGCAAGATTATATTTAAATCCAAGTTTCCCTTTTGCATTGATAGCTTTTTTTATAAAAAGCCAAGCATTAAATATAGATCTCCAGCTTTGTTTTTGTAGATCTGTTTGGCATTGGTTATAGATAATCTCTTTCCATTTATAAAGAGCATAATAAGCTTGATGACTACTCCAAAGCTCATCTATCCACCAATCTTCATATTTTGGAAATCCATTAAAATTAATATCATCATTCTCTTGAGCATTTTGTTCAATATTAGTTTTTAATACCCAAAAATGCAACACTGTAATAGGGATTTTAATATTCAAAAGCTCTATATCTTTAATATCCATATCTTTTGTGTATTGCTTCAACAATCCTTCAAAATCTTTTCTAATCTCTTGTAGTTTTTTATCAATAGTATCTTGTGATGATAAGTTTAATTTTAAAGATTCTTTTGCAATAGATAAGATTTTACTATCCTCAAACTCTATATCACTAGGAAGCTCATCCAATATCATCATAGCTTCTATTTTTTCATCATTTGAAGCTATTTTGTTATGTTTTATTCTAAATCTTTGAAGATGAAAATATTTTCTTCTTTGAAGTTCATCTTTTAATCTCTCTTCCTCTTCTAACTCTTGAAGATCTTGAGACATAAGATCTGCTAACATAGCTTTACTTTGCTCTAATCTTTTTTGAGCTTTTTCAATACTATTTTCTGTTGATATTTTCATAAAAGCAGTTAAAGGATTTTCTCCAGATTCATGATCAGCTAATTTTTTCTTTGCTAATTTTAACTGCTCTTCATCCTCTTTGATTAAAGCCTCTAATGCTATAATAGCTTTCATAATCTACCTTTTATATTTTATTGATGAAAAATTACTTAAGTATATATCTCATCCAATAAACTATCTACAAAATCATCTGGACTAAAAGCCAATATATCTTTTTCATTTTCCCCAATACCTATATAAAAAATAGGCAATTCTAGTTGATTTGAAATACTAAATAAAGCACCACCTTTTGCTGTGCCATCAAGTTTTGTAACAATAATACCATCTACTCCTACCATCTCATTAAAAGCTTGAGCCTGAGCAATTGCAGTATTTCCTTGAGTTCCATCTATGATTAAAAGTTTTTGATGTGGAGCACCTTGATATGCTTTATTACAAACTTTTACTATTTTTTTAAGTTCATTTGATAAACCAACTTGTGTTTGAAGTCGTCCTGCTGTATCTACTATTACATTATCGATATTTTTAGCAACAGCTGAATCTATTGTATCAAATGCAACTGCACTAGGATCATGACCTTGCTTTGTTTTTACAATAGGAACTTGAAGTTTTTCACTCCATTTTGTTAGTTGTTCAATAGCAGCAGCTCTAAATGTATCACCAGCACCTAGTATGACACTATTACCAGATTCTTTATATAGATTTGCTAATTTTGCTATAGTTGTAGTTTTACCTGCTCCATTTACCCCTATGATAAGTTGAACAAATGGTTTAGGCAAAGAGCTTTGATCTATCTGGGGAGCATGTTCAAAAAGCATCACAAGTCTATGTCTTAACTGAGCTCTTGTGATAGAAGATGGCAATCCATCCATAGCTTTTTCGATAATATCATAAGACATATCTGATTCAATAAGTAACTCCTCTACTGTATCAAAATCTATCTTCTCTTGTTTGACAGGAACAATAGACTTAATACCACCTATTGTTTTTGATAAAGCGGAACTAAAAAAGCCCTTTTTATCCTCTGTCGTTTCCTCTATAGGTTGTTTATTTTTAGTTTTTTTAAAGATACCAAACATCTAATTAGTTTCCAAAAGCCTTTTTAATATCACTCTCTAGTAATTCTTCAGGAACTGCACCTACATAGTGTTGAACAGCTTGTCCAGTTTTATTAAATAAAAACATAGCAGGTATTGAACTAACACCACCTACAGCATTTGCTAGTTCAAAATTTACATCTGAATTTGCTATAGGATAATTGATATGATGTTCTGCAATAAACTGCTTCATCTGTTCATTTGGTTTATTTTGTTCAACCACTACTGCAATCACTGCAAATTTATCTTTATACTTTTCATTTAGTGCTACAAGATGTGGAATCTCTGCTTTACAAGGTGGACACCAAGTAGCAAAAAATGTCAATAATACAACTTTATTCTCATATCCTACAAACTTCCATCCCTCTTTATTTGGGATAATTTTAATTGTTTTACCATCGGTTGTAGTTAAATCAAAACTAAACTGATCCTCTTGTTGCACTGCTTTATGAGCAACCACATCATCTGCTTCTACTTTCTCTTTTTTATTATCACATCCTGAAAATAAAGATACTATCAGTAATGCCGATAATGCCATAGATTTAAAATTCATATCCAATCCTTTTATATTTAAACTAATTCTTACATTATTTAGGTTAGAATTATAACGGATTTTATCCAAATAAGGCTTAAATGTGACAAAATACACAACTAAAGAAAAACAAAAGTGTGATTTTAGAAAAATATCTATACAAAGATTGAGATTAAGTAGCCGTATAGCAAAGATTAAAAAAGATTATTATATTAATTTAGAAATTTTAAAATTAATAAAACAACATAAAGTTAAAAATATTTTGGTATATATTCCTATGGATATGGAAGTTAATATATTACCATTAATCAAAAGATTAAGAAAAGAAAATTATCAACTATTTACACCTTATATGGTAGATGATAGTTTTAAAATTGTAAAATATAGATTACCACTAAAAAAGAAAAAATTTGGTATCTATGAGCCAAATAATTCTAATCTAAAAGTCCAGCTTGATATGGCAATAGTGCCTATTATAGCCACAGATGACACTTTTAGAAGAGTTGGATTTGGTAAAGGGATGTATGATAGATTTTTTGCAAAACTACCATATAAACCTATTACAATTTTTACATCTTTAGAGCTTTGCAAATGCGATACAATTATCACATCTTCTTACGATATTGAAGCTGATTATATAATAACATTTTAAGGAAAAAGTATGGAACAATTAATAATAGTAGCTGTTGTATCAGCTAGTATAAGTTCTTTGATAACTTTTTTTATTGTAAAACAACTTAATAATGCAAAAAACAATATATATATTGAACAAGCAAAATCAAGAGCAAAAGTGATTGAGCATGAAGCAACAACTATATTAAAAGATGCAAAATTAAAAGCAAAAAGAGATTATGATAAAGAGTTTTACAAAAACAAAAAAGAGTTAGATGAGCAACTTTACAATTTAGAGAGACAAAAAGAACAAATACAAGAGATGGAAACAGAGGTAAAAGCACTTCAAAATGGTTTTAAATCACAACACAAAGAGTATAAAGAGAAAACAAAACAAGCTATAAAAATACTTGAAAATGCAAGTGGTCTAACCAAAGAGGAAGCAAAAGAGTTACTATTTGAACAACTAAAAGATGACTCAAGAGCAAAAGTTGCTTCTATTTTTAGAAAAGAGTTTAAACAAACTCAAAAAAATACACAAAAAGAGATCAATAATATACTATCTCATGCTGTTACTAGATATGCTGGAGAATTTGCAGCGGAAAGACTTACAAATAATATTATCTTAGAAAACGAAGAAACAAAAGGTAAAATTATCGGTAAAGAGGGAAGAAATATCAAAACACTTGAGATGATTACAGGTGTAGATATTGTAATAGGAGATATTCCAAATACTATTGTTATTAGTAGTTTTAATCTTTACAGAAGAGCAATAGCTACAAAAACAATAGAGTTACTAATAGCTGATGGTAGAGTGCATCCAGCAAGAATAGAAGAAACATATAAGATGGTAAAAAAAGAGTTTGATGATAATATCTATAAAGAGGGTGAGGATACAATCTTAGAACTTGGTATCAAAAAAATGCACCCTAAACTTATCACACTAATTGGTAGATTAAGATATAGAGCAAGTTATGGACAAAATGCTTTAGCTCATACTTTAGAGGTTGCTAATCTTGCTGGATTGATAGCTTCTCAACTAGGTGGAGATACTATTTTAGCTCGTAGAGCTGGTTTGATGCATGATATTGGAAAAGCACTAACTCATGAAATAAAAGGTAGCCATGTAGATATTGGTGCTAATATGTGTAAAAAATTTGGAGAGCCTGAAGAGGTTATCAATGCAATATATGCTCATCATGGTCAAGAGGAAGCGACAAGTATCGAAAGTGCTGCTGTTTGTGCTGCTGATGCCCTAAGTGCTGCTAGACCAGGTGCAAGAAGAGAAGTTTTACAAAGTTTCCTAAAAAGAGTAGAAGAGATAGAATCTATTGCAACATCTCATCAAGGTGTGTTAAATGCTTATGCTATAAATGCAGGTAGAGAACTAAGAGTAATTGTAAATGCAAAATTAGTAAATGATGATGAATCTATACTTTTAGCAAATGAGATTGCAGAGCAAATAGAGGAAAAAGTGCAATACCCAGGAGAGATCAAAGTAAATGTAATCCGTGAAGTAAGAGCTACAGGTTATGCAAGATAGGTGAAAAAATTGAAACAAAAAAAACTTACAACTAGAATTATTGCTGGAAAATATAAAAATAAAACAATAAATCTTCCAGATTTAGAAACTACAAGAAGTAGTAAATCTATATTAAAAGAATCATTTTTCAATGTCCTTCAATACGATATTATAGATACTATTTTTATAGAAGCTTTTGGTGGTAGTGGAAGTATAGGACTTGAAGCCCTAAGTCGTGGTGCTAGTGAAGCATATTTTTGTGAACTAGATAAAAAATCATATCAAATTCTAAAATCAAACTGCAACAATATAGATCCACAATCTTGCACAGTTTTATTAGCTAATACATTTGAAAAACTACCAACTGTAATAGAATCACTTAAAAATAGAAAACAAGATATCATTGTATATATAGATCCACCATTTGATTTTAGAGATGGTATGGATGATATATATGAAAAAACATACTCTTTAGTGAAGAATTTTACAAACAATAATATCTCACTTGTAGTTTTTGAACATATGACAACACTAGAGTTGCCACAAACATTAGGTAGATTTAAAAAATTCAAATATAAAAAATTTGGTAAAAGTAGTCTTACATACTACCAATAGGTCTTAATATGATAAAACTCTTCTTTTTTATATTATTTTTTATAGTAATAGGAGTTTTTATTGGACCTTTTATATACACAGTATCTGCTTATGAATTAAATACCACAGCTATACTTTTACCACCTAGTGCTGAACATATTTTTGGCACAGATAGACTAGGAAGAGATATGTTAGCAAGGATACTTCAAGGTGGGCAAACATCTTTGATTATTGGATTTTTAAGTGCTACTATATCATCACTAATAGGTCTAATTGTAGGTATTTTAGCAGGATATTTCAAAGGCAATATTGATAAATCTATCACTATTATAATAGATCTATTTCTTACTTTTCCAACTTTTTTCTTGCTACTTACACTTGTAAGCTATACAGATGCTTCTATATCTATACTTGTAATAATACTTTTTATAACAGGTTGGATGACTATGGCAAGACTTATAAGAAGTGAAAGCTTTGCTATCTCTACTAAACCATATATTAAGATACTAAAAATAGCAAAAGTTAGTAATATTAAAATCATTTTTAAATATTTTGCTCCACTTTTAGCCCCTATTTTTCTTATATCTTTTACATTTGGTGTAGGTGGAGCTATACTTGCTGAATCAGGACTTAGTTTTTTAGGGCTAGGGATCAATCCGCCCCAAATGAGTTGGGGAAGTTTATTGAGTAACGGAAGGGAAGTATTAGATATTGCTTGGTGGATAAGTTTTTTTCCTGGATTATTTATCTTTATAGTAACATTTTGCTTAATGCAAATAGCAGATTATCTACAACATAAAGCAAATACCAAAGATATTTTATAAAATATCATGCAAAGTATTGGCTTTACCCATCCATTTTATCATACTATCATAATCTTCATCCTCTACCATTTTTTTAATCAAAGCAAACTGCTCCTCATATAAATAGATAGATTCTAATAGATTTTTTCTATTTTGTTTAAAAATATCTGCCCACATTAAAGGGGAAGATTTAGCGATTCTACTCATATCTTTAAATCCACCAGCTGCTAAACTTATGATATTATTTGGATCTTCTTGATTCATCACAACATTTGCCAAAGCAAAAGAGATAGCATGTGGTAGATGTGACATATAACAAGCATGTCTATCATGATCTTTTGATTTCATAAAAACAAGTTTCATCTTAATAGTTTCAAATATTTTAATAATCCTTTTTTTATGGAACTCTTTACTATTTTCTAAATCACACAATACCATAATTTTATCTTCATAAAGTCCATCAATAGCTGCTTTTGGACCAAATTTTTCAGTTCCTGTCATAGGATGTCCTGCTATAAAATTATCTTTTAATTCTGTAGGAATATTATTCACAATTAACTCTTTTGTCCCACCAAAATCTATAATAGTTGTCTGCTCATTTACAGATCCAAAACTATTTAAAAAACTAATAATAGCATCAACAGGGATTGCCAATACAATAATATCACAATCTTTTAATCCATCTAAATCTACAATCTTTTGAACTAATCCTAACTCTAAAGCTTGTTTTTGATGCTCTTTGTTATGATCATATCCAACAACCAAACTGCTTAAATTATATTTTTTTATAACTTTCGCAAATGATCCACCCATAAGGCCAAGACCTACTATTCCAAATTTATACACAATAATCCCTCATAATTTTATAAATCTAATTTTACATTAATTTACCTATAAATAACTTTTAGATATACTCTTGTTTTAAAAAAAAGGGTTATATATTGAAAAAATTAATTATATTTATATTATTTAGTGTGTTTGCTTTTGGTTCTCAAAGCTACAAAGATATTAAATTTACAGGACTTACTCAAATATCAAAAGAGATTGCTCTTGAGATAACAAAGTTTAAAAAAAATAAACCATATACTGAACAACTAATAAATAAATCTATCAAGAAATTCTATAAATTCAACTACTTTACAGATATTACAGTTACAAGTAAAGATCATATTTTAAGTTTTAATTTTACAGAAAAACCATTTATAGCAAACCTTAGTATGTCTGGATATAAAACAAGAGATGATGATCTTAAAATGTTATTTGAACAAATGAACATCAAAAAAGGTAATATGTATTCTAAAAAAAAGATAAAAACTGCTAAAAAACTACTTCTTGATGCACTAAAAAATGATGGATATGTTCATTCAGTTGTGGAAGTAGAAGTTAAAAAAATCAATAAAAGTAGTGTAAGTGTCAAATTTTTAGTAAATAAAGGTGATGAAATTATTATTAAAAAATTTACATACAACGGTGCTAAAAAACTATCAAAAGATACTATAGAGGAAAATACAGTCAATAAACAAATAGAACCTTTTAGTTGGTGGTTTGGACAAAATGATGGAGTTATGAACTTTGATCAACTAGAATATGATGGATTAAGAATAAGAGAAGCCTACTTGGAAAATGGATTTTTAGATGCAAAAGTAGATAAACCATTTTCACTAATAGATTTCAATACAAATACTGCTACTATTGATATAAATATAAAAGAGGGAAAACAATACAAAGTTAACAATATTGTAATATATGTAGATCCAAAAACTGTAGATGTAAAGAAAATATATCCAAAACTAAGATCAAAAAAAGGTAAAATTTTTAATATTAAAAAACTAAGAAAAGATATAGCATATATAAAAGAGCAAGTAGCAAATAAAGGTTATGCTTTTGCAAAAGTAAAATATGATGTAAGAAAAGATATCAAAAAAGGCACAGCAGATCTTATTTTTAATGTAATCAAAGGTGATAAAGTTTATATCAATGATGTAATCATATCTGGAAATACAAGAACACTTGATAGAGTTATTAGAAGAAATGTATATTTAGCACCTGGGGATCTTTTTAACCTTACAGATTTTAAAGATTCAAAAAATGCTTTAAGAAGAACAGGTTTTTTTGAATCTGTTTCTCTTAAACAACAAAGAATATCAAAAACAAAAATGGATCTACTTGTAGATGTAAAAGAGGGTCCTACAGGTAACTTAGTCTTAGGTGGTGGTTATGGTAGTTATGATGGGTGGATGATAAATGCATCGATCAATGATAGAAATATTTTTGGAAGTGGTCTAAATCTTGGATTTAGTATTGACCATTCAAGTAAAACAAATACTTTAAATCTATCACTTAAAAATCCAGCTATAAGAGATAGTATCTATAACGGTAGTATCAATATATACAATAAAGAATCAACTATTACTGCTGTAGATGATACTGATCTTAATGGAGATGAAGTAACAACTACAAATGGTGGTAGTATTGGTGTAGGTAGATCTTTTGGACGACATATTAGATCTGGAATTCTTTATAGTTTAGATAATGTAGATGTAGATTATGAACTAACTAATACAGATGATGTTAAATATACTACAAGTGCTATTACTCCATATATTAGCTATAACAATACAGATGATTATTTTATCCCAAGAACAGGGCATATAGCTTCTACAAGCTTAAAAATTGCTGGTATTGGTGGTGATGCAAAATATAAACAAAGCTCTACAAGTTATAAATATTTCTACTCTTTAGAGGATTTAACAGATAAAGATTGGATATTAAGATATAAAACAAATGTAAGCTTAATGCAAGATGATGGATATATCCCTGCTGGGATCACATATTATCTAGGTGGTGTAGGAACAGTTAGAGGTTATGAATCTTATGCTTTTCAACCAGATGATGATGATCATCCATTTAAAAGAAGATGGACAAATAGTGTAGAACTTAGTTTTCCACTTATCCCTAAAGCAAAGATGAGATGGGCATTGTTTTATGATTATGGTATGATTGGTGAAAATAAATTTGATGATATAGTAAAAGCAGGAAAAGGGATAGTTATCTCTTGGTATTCACCTGTTGGACCTATTCAATTTATATTCTCAAGAGCTGTTGATGCAGGTCCAAATGACAATACATCTAGCTTTGAATTTAGCTTAGGTAGTAAATTTTAGGAATAAAAATGGATAATTTTAAAAGAATAAGTAACCAAGAAGCTATAGATTTACTAAAGAATGCATCTTTATTAGATCTTGCTATTTTAGCAACCAAAAGAAAACAACAACTTCATCCTAAAAAAGTTACAACATTTGTAGTAGATAGAAATATCAATTATACAAATATTTGCTGGGTAAATTGTAAGTTCTGTGCATTTTATAGACATAGCAAAGATGATGATGCTTATATTTTATCTTATGATGAGATAGATAATAAAATAGATGAATTACTAGAGATTGGTGGCACTCAAATATTATTTCAAGGTGGTGTTCATCCAAAACTAAAAATAGAGTTTTATGAAGATTTAGTTGAGCATATACATAAAAAATATCCAACTATTACTATTCATGGATTTAGTGCTATTGAGATTGATTATATATCAAAAGTATCAAAAATATCTTATAAAGAGGTATTAAAACGATTGAAAGCTAAAGGATTAGCCTCTATTCCAGGTGCTGGTGCTGAGATATTAAGTGATGAAGTCAGAGATATAATTGCTCCACTTAAACTAGATACAAAAGATTGGCTAGAGGTGCATAGAGTTGCACATAAATTAGATATTAAATCAACTGCTACTATGATGTTTGGAACAGTTGAAACAGATGAACAAATAGTAGAACATTGGGATAATATTAGAAAACTACAAGATGAAACAGGTGGTTTTAGAGCATTTATTATGTGGAGTTTTCAAAGTTCAAATACTCAACTTCTAAAAGAGATGCCAAATATCCAACCACAAAGCTCAAATAGATATTTAAAACTTTTGGCAGTTGCTAGATTATATTTAGATAATTTTACAAATATACAAAGCTCTTGGGTTACTCAAGGTAGCTATATAGGGCAACTAGCACTAAAATTTGGAGCAAATGATCTAGGTAGCACTATGATGGAGGAGAATGTTGTAAGTGCTGCAGGTGTTACAAATAGTATGAATCAACAACAAATGATAGATCTCATAAAAGATATAGGCGAAAATCCAGCAAAACGGGATACTGCTTATAATATCTTGGAAAGATTTTACTAATGAAATTAAAACATATACTTTTTATATCAATTTTACTACAAGGGATACTAATGTCAGCAACAATCAAAAATATTACTATAAACAATACAAAAGTGCCTATTATATTTGATAATAGCACAAATCTTCCAATATTCAATCTTCAATTAGTATTTACAAATAGTGGATATATACAAGATAAAAATCTAAGTGGAGTTACAAATATAACTGCGAAACTTCTTAATGAAGGAACTTTAAAAGATGGTGCAGTCAAATTTGCTCAAAAACTTGAGAATAAAGCTATATCTATCAATACCTCTAATGGATTTGAAACATTTGTAATTGAACTAAACTCTTTAAAAGAGCAATACCCTTTAGCTTTAAAACTTTTAAAACAACTTATCCAAAACCCAAATATCTCACAAAATAGTTTGGATAAACTAAAAAAACTACAAATTAGTAAAATTGAACAAAAACAAAATGATTTTGATTATTTAGCACAAATAAATCTAAAAAAAATATTATGGAAAGATACCCCGCTACAAAACCCAAATATGGGGACTATAAATAGTATAAAATCTATCAAACTTAATGATATTCAAAATAAAATCAAAACACTTTTCAATCTTGACAATCTTATCATAGTAGCTGGTGGAGATATTAAATTTGATGAACTAAAACAAGCAATAACACCTATAATAAAAGAGTTTAAACCTTTAGGTAAAACAAAATTAAAACATTTTAAAGTTAATAGTAAAACATCAACTTCTATTATCAAAAAAGATACTCAACAAGCATATATCTATTTTGGAAGTGCTTTTAATATGGATTCTAAAGATAAAAATAGCTATAAAGAAAAAGTTGCTTCATTTATCTTAGGTGGAAGTGGATTTGGAAGTAGAATGATGGAAAAAATTAGAGTGCAAGAGGGTCTAGTATATAGTGTATATAGCTATACATCTATACAAAAATCACACTCATTTTTTAATGGATATCTACAAACAAAACTTCAAAATCAAACAAAAGCAAAAAACTTAGTTATACAAATTATAGATGATTTTATCAAAAATGGTGCTACTCAAAAAGAGCTAGATAGTGCAAAACAATTTTTATTGGGTAGTCAACCACTTAGAACTGAAACTTTTAGTCAAAGACAAAACAGAGCTTTTAAGCTATATTACAAAGGATTACCTTTAGATTTTCCTAAAAAAGAGTTAAAACTAATAGAAAATCTTACACTAGAGGATCTAAATGATTTCATCAAATCACACAAAGAGATTAAAAATTTATCTTTTTCAATATTGACTAAGTAGATATTAGGTAAGATTGTATAAGAAATTTATAAAAAGGTGAAATTATGAAAAGGTTACTATTAAGCTGTGTTGCAGCATCTATGTTAGCTACAGTATCAAGTGCTGATATGTTAGGTTTTGAAGCTGGTTATGCTGCTTGGGCTCCATCTTTAACTGGTGATATTAAAAATGGTGGAAATAAAGTTGATTTTGAAAAAGACTTAGGATATGGGGATTCTGAAGCAAATAGCTTTTTTTGGGCATATTTTGATCATCCTATTCCATTGCTACCAAATATTAAAATTCAACAAACAAACTATAGCGATAGTGCTACAGGAACAGCTACACTAAATACAACATTTGCAGGAAAAAATATTTCTTCAGCAACAACTTATGATAGTGAGCTTACTTTAAATCAAACTGATATTATACCTTACTGGAGAATTTTAGATAATTGGGTAAATTTTGATATTGGTTTTAATCTAAAAAGCATCGATGGAAATATTAAAATCAAACAAGCAAGTGTTGATCAAGATTTTAGTGCAGTAATACCTTTGCTTTATGCAAAAGCTAGATTTGATATGCCTTTTACTGGATTTAGTATTGAAGCAGATATGAGTTATCTAAATTTAGCAGGTAACAAAATATCTGATATGAAAGCTGGATTGGTATATCAAAGTGTTTTTGGTTTAGGTGCTACTATTGGTATAAGAAAAGAAAATGTTACACTTGATGATATAGATGATATATCTGGAACATTAGATATCAATGGTGTATATGCTGGACTTTTTTACCACTTCTAATAATATAAGCTAATCTATAATGATTAGCTTATAATTTTTCTTATGAGATTTTTTCTTTTATTCCTATTTTTTATCAATATTTATGCTAATGATACTATTAAATATAGTTGGCTAAAACAACAGCCACGATCTATTGCAAAAGATTTTTATATCTATAGATATCTAGATCAAGATATTACACCTTCACAAGCTTTAAAAGCTCTAGGAGAGGCTAGATATGTTAATAATAAGATATTTATAAGATTTGCAAAAAAATTCAAAAATAAAGATACCACAAAAGTAGCAAATTGTTTAAAATATAAAGCTCACATTTTAGTCAAACAAGATTCTGATTGTATTGAAGTTGGTATGACTACATACAAAGCTACAAAGCTAAACTCAAATGAGTTAGAAACGATTATAAACAAACTAGCTACCTTATATCCCAATAGTGCAAATATTTTTCAAATAATATCTAGCAAAAATAAATTTCAAAAATTGATACACTCAACACCAAAAGTATTTTTTGACACATTTAACCAATGTGGCGGTAAATTTAGAGCAAAATATTTTAATCACCTGCTACCTTTGGATTTTATCAATAAAATCAAAGATGATAAAAAATTTGCCCAAACTATAAATCTAATAGTTACAAATCCAAAACTAAATATAATACAACAGTCACTATTTGATATCAACACTACAAACCTATCACATCTTTGCACTTTTAATCTAGCTATAAATAGCATCAGACATCATAAAGATAAAAGTGCTTTAAAATACCTAAAAGAAGCCAATAAAAAAGCATATTTTCAAATGGATAAAGATAAAGTTTTATTTTGGCAATACCTTTTAACCAACAAAAAACAATATCTTATAAAACTATCAAAAAGCTGGGATGTCAATATTTATAGTTTATATGCTTTTGATAAATTAAACAAACCTATTGCTAATGTTATATACAATATAGATGTAAAACTAAAAAAAGATACTGATTTTGATTATAAAACTCCATTTGCTTGGTTTAGAATACTAAAAGATACCAAAAAGAAAATATCTAAAAAAAAGATGCAAAAGTATGATAAACTACTCAATACAAAAGAGACTTTAGGACATCTAGCTTTTATAAAAGAGAGATTTTATAGATATAAAAAATCATATTTCATTACACCATATTATGATCTTATAAAACAATATCCAAAAGAGAAACAAATACTTATATATGCTTTAGCACGGCAAGAGAGTAGATTTATACCAGCTTCTATATCAACATCTTATGCCTTAGGGTTGATGCAAATTATGCCATTTCTAAGTAAAAGTATAGCAAAGCAAAATCATTTAAAATATGATATTGATAAACAACTATTAGCAGACACAAGTATCAAATATGCTTCAATTCATCTTGATTACCTAAAAAAATACCTTAACAACCCTCTATATATAGCTTATGCTTACAATGCTGGTATAGGTTTTACAAAAAGATTACTTAAAAGTAAAGGATTCTTTACACAAGATAGATTTGAACCATTTATAAGTATGGAACTCATCCCATATCTTGAAACAAGAAAATATGGGAAAAAAGTTTTAGCAAATTATTATATCTATAAAAAACATTTAGTAGATAATAATTTTAAATTTCATGATTTATTTAACAATAAAAATTTATCTACAAACTAAAATAAACACTCCCATTGGGGAGCGAGTGAAACACTTGACAAACTAACCATTATGTGTTAAAATTGTAGATACAATGATTTACAGGAATATACAGAATGAAAAAAGCTATAAATATAAGACTAGATGAAGATTTATTGTTTGATTTGGATAGTTATGCTAAAGAGCTAGATAGAACAAGAACATATATTATTGAAAAAGCAGTAAGCACATATTTTGATACATTAGATGAAATGATTTCAGATAAAAGAATTGATGAAGTTAAAAAAGGAAATATTGAAGTTTTCTCACTTGAACAAGTAGCTTCTCAATTAGGTTTGAGTTAATGTATAAAGTAATTATCCCAAAATATGCACTCAAAGAGTTATCAAAAATTGATAAAGTCAATCAGCAATTAATTTTTGATAAAATCAAAGATTTAGAAAAAGGTATCTTCATAAATGATAAATCATTAAAAGGGAAACATCAAGGTAAATTTAGGAAAAGAGCAGGAAATTACAGAATTATATATTTAAAAGAAAATGATATATTATTGATAACTGTAATTAGAATAGCCCATAGAAAAGAAGTTTATTAATTTTGTAACAAAGCCCAGAAGCAAACAAGTTGCCCTATCGATATTTAAGCACTTTTCTCTCGTCCCCATTGTCCTCGATGTGGGGGCAAGTATCAATATTGAAATTTTAAAATTTCTCATCTATAATCTTTTTATAATCTATTCCACTACTAAAATAATAATTTGCTTTTGCTATTTCATAGTCGTTGAGTGCTTGTTTATAAAGTGCAAGATTATAAATCTTTTTACTTAAGGCATCTAAATATGTAATATTATCTACTATACCATTTTGATATTTTTCTTTTATAATATCATATACACTATTACCCATCTTTACAGCACTTTTTAATGATAAAAGTTTTAATTTTTGAGTTTTTAATTTTCTTTTTGCTAATTGGAATTTTATATTTTCATTTTTCTTAGCAAAAATAAGTTTTTGTTGTGAAGCTAATTTTTCTAGCTTAATAGATTCAGCTTTAGATTTAGTTGTAGTATCAAAAATATTAAAACTTACACTTAACATAAGTTGGTTTTGTTGATCAGGAAGGTCATTTAAAATCTTTTCATTATAATCATCATATCTATATATATTATAAGTATCTTCAAGTTTTATTTGTGGTTTTTTAGCAGATAAAACTATTTTTTGATTTTCCTCTTGTGCTTTTATTGAGCTTTGAAGTGACTTAATAGAATCACTAATTTGATAATCCAAATTAGATACCTCTGGTAGTTTAGAACTATCAATTGTAGAGATATTTGAACCAGTTAATAAACTTAAATTGTTCAACAACTCCTCTTTTTGATATTGCAACTCTTCTATTTGATATTGATTTGTTTCATATTCTGATTGTAACTTCAAAACCTCATCTATTGTTACCATTTGCATATCATATTTTTGTTTCATTCTATCATATTGAGCTTTTAATGTTTTACTTTTTTCTTGAAATACCTTTATATTCTCAATCACTGTTTTTGTATTAAAATATAGTGTTACTACTTGCAATAAAGTATCTTTTGTAGATGATTTTGAATTAAAAACTGTTGCTTCATATTCATATTTTTTTTGTTTTTTCACAGATGAACTTGATCCACCATCATACAAATTTACACCAAATTTTACAAATCCTGTAGTTGTAGTTCCAACTTGAACAGCCCTTGTGTCTCCATCTAATTTTAAAAGATTTGCACCTATATTTAATGTAGGCTTATATATATTATCTACACTTTCAAAACTTTTTTGTTTTGCTAAATTTGTATTTTTTAATGCTTTAATATTCTCATTATTTTGTAAAGTTAAATCTATTACCTCTTTGAGTGTAGTTGAACAACTACTAACTGTCATTATCCCTACTAAAGCTATACTACTAAATAATCGCATCTTTTAATTCCTCATTTGTTTTTATATCTATTTTTTTATCTTTAATGGTTAAAACCTTATCACAATACGGTAAAAGTCTATCATCATGTGTTACCATAATAATTGTAACTCCTCTTTCTCTTGTGATTTTTTTAAGCATCTGAACAACACTAACCGCTCTTTGTTTATCAAGTGCAGCTGTTGGTTCATCTGCAAGTATTATATCTGGTTGATTTGCCAAAGCCCTTGCTATTGCTATCCTTTGATTTTGCCCACCACTTAACTCACTTGGCATACTTTTCATTTTATCATGCATATCAAGATAATCCATAATCTCTTTTACTCTAGGTTTTACTACTTTTGGATCCTCTTTATTTTGATAAGGTAAAAGTGTCACATTCTCTTCAATATTTAAAAAAGGGATTAAATAATGATGCTGAAAAATAAAACCTATCTTTTTTCGTCTTAATTCTCTATCATCTTTTACTAACCATTTATTATCATAAACAACCTCTTCTCCTATTGTGATTTTACCACTTGTAGGCTCTAATACACATCCCAACATCATAAGCAAAGTTGTTTTTCCACTTCCACTTGGAGCTACAAGTGCTACAAATTCACCTTTATTTAATGTAAAATTTGCACCATCTATTACATCAACCTTGCTATCACCTTTACCAAAACTTTTACAAAGATTTTCTATCTTCATTGCATTATTTTTCATCTTTTTTAATCCTTTTGTATTTCATATCTGACAATAATCTAGTTTATTTCCAAAATTAACCAGCAATTGCCTCAGCTGGATCAGTTTTGATAACTTTATATATCCCAAACAATGATGCAAATATAGAAAATATCAATATCACTATAAACAATGATACTGCATCTGAGCCTAAAAGCACTATTCTTTTAGGAAAAACTCCCCCAATAGAATGAGCAAAAATATTACCACTTACAAAAGCTAATACCCCTAGCACCACTGTTTCTTGAATAATCATCTTTGAAATAGTAAAATTTGGTATTCCAATTAACTTCATAATACTTATCTCTTTTATTTTCTCTAAAGTCATAGTATAAATAATAAGTGCAATAATCACAATAGAAACAACAATCAAAATAACAGTAAACATACCTATTTGTTTTGAAGATTTTTTAATAACCTTTTGTAAAAGTAATGTTTTTTGTTCCTGTTTTGTAAAAACTTTTTTATGTGTAGTTTTTTCTATATTTAAAGCTACTTGCTTAGGGTTATATCCATCTTTTACTTGTGCAACTATTGCATTTACCAAATGTGGATTTGAACCTTTGATTCCCCTGCTCTCATCACTTCTAACCCTTTCATTTGTATAGGTAAATTGTAATATTTGAGCATCTTTTAAACTTGTAAATATAAGATAATCTCCACCATTACTAACAGTATCTTTTGTAATACCTACAACAGTATAATAATCTCTTCCTAATTTTATTTTTTCACCTAATTTATAATGAGTTTTTTGTGATACAACAATCTCATAGTGTTGCTTATTGATCAATCTTCCCTCTATAAGTTTTGCTTTATCAACTATATCTATTTTACTCAAGGGATCATAACCAACTAACATAACTTTAAAATCACCATAACTATTTTCTAACTGAAATGTTTGAAATGTAATAGCACTAGCATTTTTTATCCCATTTTGATATGAGATTTGATCTTTTAAATCTTCATGTATTTTAGATGTTTGAGCAAATGGTCCAAGAGTATCTTGTTGCACTACCCATATATTAGCTTTAATATCATCAACCAATACTTTAGCATCAAATACCATACCTCTATAAACACCAATCATAATAATAACAATTCCCAACAATACCCCAACACTAATGGCAGTTATTATAAACTTACTAAAAGAGTGTGATATATCTTTATATGCTAAATTTATCATATTTATCTCTTAATATATATTTTCATACCATTGCTTAGTGGTTTATTTTTAGGATTTGGTATTACCAAAGTATCATTTATTGATATATCTTTTGTTGCTATATTTTCATCAGTTTGAGCCAAAATATTGATTGGTTTAAATATTACTTTATCTGAATCTAATATCCAAACACCTTGCTGTTTTTTATATATGCTTAAAGCTCTAAGAGGTATTTTTACCACATCTTTTAGTGTATTAATACCAATATTTACAGATGCTTGTTCCTCTAAATAAAATGGTATTGGTAAATTATCAAATTTAACATCTATCTCTCTTTCATAAGTGATACTATTATTAATAGGATTAATATTAACTACCTTACCTGTATATTTAATATTTGATGATTGCAATACTATAGTAGCACTATCTCCAACTTTAACTTTCCCACTTATTCTAGTATCTATATGTGTTGCTATCCATACATCTTTTGGATTAACAATCTGTATTAATGTCTGATTTGGCATAATGATTTGATAATTTGATACAAGCTTTTTCATCACATAACCACTTACATCAGCGACAATGTTATATCTTTTTAATCTTTTATTTAATCCATCAATATTAGCTTGTATTTGAGAGATTTGAGCATAAAGAGATTTGATTTTTGATGATATAGAAGCTATTTTTAATTTTGCTACATCTTTTGTTGTTTGAAACTTTTTAAAATCAAGTTGCGAAATAGCATGTTTTTTAAACAATGCTTCATTTTTCTTAAATAACTCCTCTTGATAATCAAAATCTACAATAGCACTTTGTTTATCAACTTTTAGTGATTCTATATCACTATGAAGCTTTTTAATTGTAGATTTTAATTCATCTATTTTATTATCCAAATCTACATAATCAACAGTTGCTATAAGTGTGCCTTTTTTAACAAACTCACCTTCATTTACAGTAAAATTCGATATTTTACCACCATATATTGAACCTATATTATAAGTCTCTTTTGAACTTACATTACCAATACCATTGACTTGAACAGCTACATCACCTTTTGTAGCAGATACTACACTAAATGTATGTTTTGGGATAAATACTTTGTTATATACAACCAATCCCACTAAAGCTACAATAATCACTAAGATTAAAGATTTTTTCATTTTTTCACCTTTTATCACTCTTTGTGATTGATTGACAATGGAATTATATAACTTTTTTAAACATTTGTCAAGTGTTTTTATAAAAAAAATAAAGAAAATTGAGTCTATTTGACTCAAAGTTTTTTATAAAATTTAAGAATAGAGATAAAAAGAGTAGTAATAGCGGGTCCAAGGATAACACCCCAAAAACCAAAACTGCTAAGTCCAGCCACTATTGCGAAAAATATCAAAAGAGGGCTAAGCTCTATGGAGTTGTGTAAATG
>CAJXII010000008.1 GCA_913054415.1 uncultured Arcobacter sp. | reverse complement strand
TAGTAATATCTCTAGGAACGATAGTTTTTATAGTATAAGCGTTATTGATATTATTGATATCATTTAAGTGAATAAGATGAATGATATTTTGTTTGGTTAGAAATATTTTAATAATAGATAATAGGTTGTATTTTAAAAATGAAGCTTGAAAATATAACATTAAAATCTCACAAATAACTCCAAAACTCCATAGATAGCTTGTCGTTTCTAAACTTATCCCTTTTGATGTTTCATATATTGTAAAAAAATTGTAAAATCCACCAAAACTAATTTGCATCAAAAACAAACTCAACCAAAATGGCCAATATTTTAAAATAGAGAATTGTTTTTTATTTTCTATTGGTGAGCTATGATCTGTTTGATCATATTTTAAAAGTCTAAAAGAGAAAAAAACTGTTAAAATTGTAGCAAAAAGGTAATAATTAAGTGCTATTTTAGGCACAGTTAAAAATTTTGCCAATACAAGTGCTATTAGCATAAATCCAATAGAGCCAAATAATCTAGCTTTGCCATATCTTTGTGATCCTATTGTTTGTAGTGATATAGTTTCAATATATGGTAATAAAATACTTAAACATATACCTAAAACTGCATTGTTTATCATAAAAGCATAAAAATTATCTATAGTTATATAAAAACTACTAGATGATAAAATAGCGACAATTAAAATAGAACGAAATAGATTTTGAGTAAGTTTGATATGTTTTAAAAATAAAAAAGGTGTAGCAAATCTCATAAGTGGAGCAAGTGCTAAGATAATTCCAATATCATAAGCACTATATCCTATATCTATCAAAACTTTTGGTAAGAATATAACATAAACTCCAACAGCAGCAAAATATGAGAAATAAAATGCACTTAGATTAAAAAATAGCATTTTATTTTTTTGGTATTGTTTGGTTTGGTCTATTGATGATACAAGTATTTGAGATAATATCTTGTAGTGTTTTTTTATCTTTTCTAAAATATGGGATAAATAGTGGTAAAATAAACATTATAGATAATGATGTCCATATATATCTATTGATCAAAGCAGTCAAAGATGCTTTTTTGCAAGTTGAACTATTAATAATAGCTAATTCATAAGCTTTAAGTCCTGGAGTTTGTTGTTTTTTATACCAAAAAAATAGCATAATAATAAAATGTGGTATTAAAATATAGCTCCATCCCAAAAGCATATTTTTAGCAAACTCTTCACGACTACCTAAAACGATATAAAATACAATATACATCAAAGGCATCATCACCATAAATGTATCAGTTGTAAAAGCTTTAAATCTATTGATCAAAGGGGTATTACAACAGTTTGATAAAATAGTATCTTTAGTCTTTGATTTTTTCTTTTTGATACTATTATCAACTTTACCCTGTTTTATATCTCTCCATCTTGCCATAGTAGATTAGTTTCCACGACTTCCAGGTTTGTATGCTATTGATCCCTCTTTACACATTGGACAATCTTTAGGATCAAACATCTCAAATCTAAAATCATCAAGTGCAAAAAGTTTTGTTCCTTTTGGAAGCTTACAGTTTGATTTTGGTTCTATATCGCTTCCTACTCTTTGACAAAAACCTCTATTTGCCAAAGCAGCAAAAGCTACCACTTCACCACCATCTTTTTCTATCTCTTTAGCAGCTTCTAAAGCACTTCCAGCAGTTGTAATTATATCTTCACAGATAATATATTTTGCACCTTCTTTTACCTCAAAGCCTCTTCTTATAGTCATATTGCCATCTACTCTTTCAGCAAATATAAATCTTACATCTAAAGCAGTTGCTAGTGCAAATCCAGCTATTAAACCACCTAATGCTGGAGAACAAACAGCATCATATTTAATACCACTATCTTGAATCTGTTTTGCTAATGCTTGTGCTAAAAGTTTTGCAGTTTTTGGATCTTCTAAAACTTTTGCACTTTGTAAATAGAATTTACTATGATTACCACTACTTAATTTAAAATGCCCCTCTAATAGTGCAGATGAGTCTTTGTATATTTGTTCAACATTCACAATTAAACCTTTAAAATTTCAGCTTCTTTTGTTTTAAAAGTTTCATCAGCTTTTGCTACGAAAGAATCTGTTATTTTTTGGATCTCATCTTGTGCTTTTTTTGATTCATCTTCTGTAATCTCTTTATCTTTTAGAAGTTTTTTGATCTTATCATTTGCACTTTTTCTGATATTTCTAATAGCAACTTTTGCATTATCAGTCATAGCTTTTGCACCTTTTGCACTCTCTTGTCTTTGCTCTACCGTCATAGGTGGGAAAAATAGTTGAACAGATTCTCCGTTGTTGTTTGGATTTACACCAATATTTGCAGCTTGGATAGCTTGTTCGATACTACCTACTAGATGTTTTTCCCAAGGAGAGATATTTATAGTAGTAGCATCAGCAGCTAATATAGTAGCAACTTGAGCAAGTGGTGTTTGTGTCCCATAATAATCAACTGTGATATTATCTAAAATCGATGGATTTACTTTACCTGTTCTTAGTGTTCCATAATCTCTTTTTAGAGCCTCTATAGATTTTTCCATAGATTGTTTTGTATCTTCATATATGCTGTTTAACATTTTTCTTCCTTTTTATTTTAGTTATTATTTGTGTTGAAATATGATAATAATTTCTACCTATTATGATTCTTGTTCGTGAATTTGGTAGATACTTATTAATATTTTGGTTAATTATACCATTTTTTACTTTTATATCTGACCAACCAAGACCTGTAATATATAATTTTGCTTTTTTTATCTTTGGATCTACTTTTGCTATGATAGATTTTAAGACACCACTTTTTGGAAAATATTTAGGTTCTATCCAAGTTGTTTGTAGTGTTTTATATTTTAATTTATCGATTAAATTAACTTTACCTGTAAGGGCGATTCTAAATATATCTTGTGTGTCAGTTAGATTATTGATAGATCCTGTGCTTTGATTTAGTATTGCATCAAAATTAAACTTTTTAAGCACATTTTGTACTTTTGAATTATATTCACCATAAGGGTAAGCATAACTTTTTGGTTTGAAGCCTAAGTTTTTTACAAAAATATCATAGGCTTTTTTAGTATCTTGATATATCTCTTGGTTGGTTAAATTTAAAAGATGTGGATGTGAATATGAGTGCAATCCTATTTCGCCATATTTAGATGCTTCTTTGATTTGATCCCAATTCATATAATCACCATAATGTTTTTTGGTAGCTTCAACATAAACATATAATGAAAAAGGGTAGTTGTATTGTTTAAAAATAGGTAAGCCATATTGATAAAAACTTTTATAACCATCATCTATTGTTAATGCTACCCAATTATCAGGGATAGGGATATGGTGATTGATATTGTATATGATCTTAGAAAGAGCTACAACTTTGTAGTTGTTGTTTTTAAAATATTCAAACTGTTTTTTTAAATGTTCTATAGATGTATTTGTCGAAAAATGTCTTTTATCTTCAAATCTATGATAAACAAATATATGTGCATCTGCAAAAAGATAAAAATATGAAACAATCAATAAAAAAAATAATTTCATATTTTAAATCTTAGAGTAACTATTTTGTTTTTGGTGCAGCAGGGATATTAGCCTTTTTTGTATTAGCAACAGGCAAAGTTGGTTTTGATGGTATTAGTTTATTTATTTGCACAGAATCAACAGCACTTTTTTGTTTTTGTTGATTGTAAAGATAACCAAGTGTAATAGTATTTATTACAAACAATATACCCATAATAAAAGTAGCTCTTGCTAAAAAACTTGTAGGTCCTTTTGCTCCAAATAGTGATTCATTACTACCGCTATAAGCACCCAATCCCATACTTGAACTCTTTTGCAATAATATTACAATAGTAATAAGCACTGCTAAAACTAATTGAACTATCAATAAAGTTGATGTCATATTTTTTCCTAAATTTTGAAATAAGTCGTATTTTATCTAAAATTTACTAATAAAAAGATAAAATAAAATTTATGTATGAAAAAAATCAATTTTGCAAATATGCAAATCAATATAATCAAAACAATATTATACAACAAATAGTATCAAAAGCTTTAGTAAGAGATATAGATTTTAAACCCAAAACTATACTAGAATTAGGTTGTGGGTCGGGGCAAGTTTTTAGATATATAAACTGGAATTTTAGCTCATATATCGCTATTGATGCTTCACAACAAATGTGCAATCTTCATCCAAAAGCAAAAAATTTAGTTATAAAATGTTTCGATTTTGATAGTGATGATTTTTTTGATTTTATTAAAAATAAACAATTTGATATGATTTTATCTTCATCTGCTTTACAGTGGTCAAAAGATCTTGATAAGTTGTTGTCTAAATTGGTTTTGTGTTCTAATAAAATAGAAACAGTTTTATTTACATCAAATACTTTTGCTAGTATATATAAGATTACTCATCAAAAATCTAGCGTTTTATCTTTGGATCAGATTCAAAAAAGTTTTTCTAAATATTATGAGTGTGAGTTTGAAGTTTTGCAATACAAACTTATGTTTGATTCTAAAAAAGAGATGTTTAGATATATCAAAAATTCTGGTGTTTCATCCTCTTCTATCTTAAGTTATAAAGATGCTAAAAAACTTTATAATAGTTATGAGTTGGATTACTTAGAGTTTGAAGTTGTATTTATTAAAGGTAAAAAATAAAGATTTATAAACAAAACTACTTACTATGTTTCAAAAATATTCCCACAAAAGATGATAAGGCAGTGATTAGAAAAAATATTAAAGCAAATGCTACACCATAAGTGGTTGGCACACCAATAAGTGACAATCCATATAAAAATGTGATCTCTCTAATACCAATCCCTCCTATACTAATAGGTAATACAGCTACAACAGATGAGATTAAAAACAATACTAAAAACTCTACTAAATATTGTTGATTTTCCAAAGCATACACGATAGATACTGCACTAAGTAGTTGTAAAAATTGGACAATAGTTCCTAAAATTGTAGTTTTGCCAAAAAGTTGTAAATATTTTTTAAATAGATATTTTGTAAATATATAAAGTGAAGGAAATACTATAATCGCACCAAATATCACTAGATAATCTACAATCTTATATAAACCATAATAACTACTAAATATAAATAAAATAGCGGCAAAAAACAGAAGTGGCACAAGTCCACTAATCCTATCTAAAAGTGTTGCACTAAAAAAATCTTTTATACTTATATGCTCATTTTGTTTTTTTAGAAGATATATCTTATAACCATCTCCACTAATACCACCTGGTAAAAAAAGGTTGTAAAACATACCTATATAATATAATTTAAGAGCATATAGTTGTGAAATATCAACTTTAATATGATGAAAATAGTAGTTTAATCTTACAGAACTAAGTATCTTAGAGAGATTAAAAAATACAAAAGCTAATAGAAGATAGAAGATATTAGATGTGGTGATGATATTTTTAATATCATCTATACTTATTTTGGAAAATACTACATATAAAGCGATGGTTGTAAATAATATTTTTACAACCAAAGATATGATTTTTTTACTCTTTTTGCCCAACAAATATCTCTCTTATGTTGTATGGTTTTTTATTTTGCCCCTCATAATATATTCTCATAATAAGCTCAGATAAAAATCCAGTAGTTATAAGTTGAATACCAGCTATAACTAAAACTATTCCTAATGTTAAAAGTGGTCTATGCCCTATATCATTACCCAAAAGTTTTAAGATTAACATATAAAAATTTATAACCATACCACTTCCTAAAGAAGCTATACCCAATCCACCAAAAAGGTGCATAGGTTTTGTTCTATATTTTTGCATAAAAAGCATAAGCATAAGATCGCTTACAACTTTAAATGTTCTTCCTAGTCCATATTTTGAAACACCATGTATTCTAGCATGATGTTTTACATCCATCTCTACGATTTTTGCACCATACATTTTTGCCAAAACAGGTATAAATCTATGTAGTTCTCCATATAGTCCAAGATTTTTTGCTACATCGCTTCTAAAAACTTTTAGTGTGCAACCATAATCATTTAGATATACACCTGTTGTTTTTCTTATTATCCAGTTTGCTATCTTGCTTGGTATTTTTCGCAAAAACATCCCATCTTGTCGTTTTAGTCGTCGTCCAGCTACCACATCCCAATTTTCAGATTCAAGTTTATTTATCATAAGAGGAATATCTGTAGGGTCATTTTGCAAATCTCCATCTATTGTAGCGATAAGCTCAGTATTTGCGGCATCTATACCTGCGGCCATAGCTGTTGTTTGTCCAAAATTTCTATTGAAAATAATGATTTTAGTTCGCTCATCGGCTAACTCTTTCATCTTAGATATAGTTTTATCTGTCGATCCATCATCTACTAAAATAAACTCATAATCTATATTTTTTAATGCTTCACGAACAGCTTGAAACAATGGTGCTACATTGTCCTGCTCATTCATCATTGGCACAACTAACGAGAGTTTTTTCATATTTGTTATCCTTATTTTATTTTTATTAACCCAAAGGCATTTTTTTGATATAAAATCTCTTTATTTGGGAAATGTTTTATATTTATACCATTGGTAAATACAATATCCCCACTTTTGGGTGGAGTATCTTTTCTAACAAGTCCATCATAATATACATTAAATGTCGGATTTGTAATCTTATACATAATTATATCTTTATATCCTTTGTGTTTTGCTAATAAAGCTATCTCTTTTATAGGTTGTTGCATCAAAGCACCATACGCAGGCATAATAATAAAATTTACACTAATACTAGATATAAATGCCATAGAGATTATAAAACTATTTGTTTGTAGTTTTTTAAGATATATAATAATAGCAACTATAATCGCTATACCTAAATAGATATGATAATCTAACCCAAATCCATTATAGATATTTTCAACAGTAAGCTTTGCAAATCTGTTATGTATAGTATCTTTTGTAGCATATACAATATCTGGAAAAACTAAAAATAATACTAAAACAAATACCAAGGAGATCAATACTCTTAATCGTTTAATATCATTTTGCACTAATATCCCACTTAATATAAAAAGTGGAGTATATCCATATATAATATAATGTGGTAATTTTGTCCCAGAAAATGAGAAAAATATAAATACAAAAGCAAACCATATAAACAAGAATAGTTTTAGATCATCTTTTAGATAAGATTTTGCTTTATAGATAGCTTTTAAAGCAAAGTTTGTAAAAGGGGTAAATCCCAAAAGTAAAACAGGGATAAAATAGAAAATATTACCTTTATGATGTTCTAGTGATGAATCAAATCTACTTAGGTTGTGTTTGATAAAAAATCCATCTATAAAAAGCTGACCTTGTGCTTGATATTCTAGTAAATACCAAGGAAGTGCTACTACTAAAAAGATTACTATACCTATTGGATTGAAAATAGTTTTAAACCATAGTTTGATCTCTTTTTTGTATCCAAAAAATAAAAAGCTTACAATAAAAGGGATCATAATAGCAACAGGACCTTTTGTAAGAACTCCAAACCCCATAAATAAAAATGTCAAGTAGATATATTTTGGTTCTTTGTTTTGGTAAAATTTATATATACTAAACATAGTAGCAGTTATAAACATATTAAGTAAAGCATCTGCTATTGCTGCTTTTGCTATTATATTTATCTGTAAAGCTGATACAAAAAAGATCACAACATAAAATGCTTTTGTTTTATCAAAATATAGTTTGGTAAAGTTATATATAAGATATGCCCAAATAGTTGATGCAATAGCTGATGGAAGTCGTAAAGAAAACTCACTAATGCCAAAAGTTTTGATACTAATTAGTTGTAGCCAATATATTAAAATAGGCTTATCAAATCTTAGATTGCCATTGAGATATGTAGTGATATAATCACCACTTTTTAACATCTCTCTAGTTGCTTCACTAAAAGCTCCCTCATCAAGGTCAAATAGTGGTGTCCAACCCAAAGGTGCAAAAAATGATATAAAGATTAAACAGTATAGTATAATAGTTTGATTTCTAGTCATATAGTTCCATTTTGTTTTTTTGTATTATATCTAATCTTATTTAAAATTTAATCAAACAATAAGTTTTATTAGTATATCATTGCAAACTTGACCAGTGGTCAGTAATTGATTTGGAGAGATAAATTGTCTAACAAAAGTGCAAAAAGAAAGGCTATTGCGACATCTTGTTGTGAGATATTTGCAAAAAATGGTTTTCAAGATATATCTATAAGTAAGATAGCTAATATAGCAGGTATAGGAAAAGGAACTGTTTATGAGTATTTTATCAACAAAGAGGATATTGTTTGTGAGCTAATGAGTTGTTTGGAAAATAACTACAACCAAGAGCTAACATCAAAAATAGAAACTTTCATAACAAAACAAGATAAATTGTTGTGTTTATTTGGTATTTTTTTAGAAGATGAAACTATTCAGATCACAAGGAAAGAGATATTTAAACAATTCTTAATAGTATGTATGACCAAACCTACCAAAGAGATAATTGGGTATAACACTACATTAAGAGGTAACTATATAAAAGTTATAGATGATATAATCAATAATAAAAAAGTATCTATTGAGATATATGATTATATAGTTGGATTATTTGTATCATCTATAACTTTAAATGATTTTGATCTAAAAGGAAAAATCATTCAATATATAGAGTATAAACTAAAAAAATTAGGAGAAAAGAATGACTAAAAAACTTTTATTGCTAAGTATCCCTGCATTGATATTTGCAAAAACTGTTAGTTATCAAGAAGCTTTAACTTTAGCTTTAGATAACAACAAAGAGTTAAAAGCAAAAAAATTAGATGTAGATATAGCAAAAGCATCACTTAAAGAGGCAAAAGGGTATAGTTTAGGAAAACTAGAATTTAAAGAGAATGTATCAGTTACCAATCATGCTGGATATGTATTTGGTATGAAACTAGCATCAAGAGAGGCAAACTTTGGTGATTTTGGATTTGGACATTTTATTGATGAAATGGGTGGGTTGATGGATCGTACAACTGTTAAAACAAAAGCAGATTTATTGGCATATCAACCAGATGATCTAAACAATCCTGGAGCTAGAAAAAACTTTGAGACAAAAGCAGTATATGAGATGCCACTATATACGGGTGGAAAATTAGATGATGCTCAAGAGATGGCAAAGTTACAAATTTTAGCAAAAGAGGCAAAATATACTTATGATAAAAAACAATTAGGTATTGAAGTTCTAAAAGCATACAATGGAGCAGTAACAGCAAAAAAATTTATCGCTATGACAAAAAATGCAAATGTTATAGCTCAAAGATTTGTGCGAACTGCAACAAATTTATATAAAAATAGATTAGCAAGAAAACTAGATATCAAACAATCAAAAATGGCAGTATCAAGTATCGCTACAAAGATCAAAGAGGCTACTACAAAATATAAACTTGCTATTGCATATTTGCAGTTTCTAACAGATGATTTTGAGATCACTGATGTAAAAGATTATGCTCAATTTAAAGCAGAGATGACAGATGATCTGACATATTTTCAACAACAAGCTATAAAAACTAGAGATGATTATAAATGGATGAAACACAATACTTTAACTATGAAAAAGAAAATAGCATTTGAAAGTAGTGAACAAGCTCCTATAATAGGACTTCATGTAGAGTATGGAACAAATGATAATAGACTAAGTCTTTCAACCAATAAAGATTATTATTTAGGTGCTGTTGGGTTAAATTATGTTATTTATGATGGGGATATTAATAGTATTAAAGAACAAAAAGCAAAAATTGATTATCTAAAAACAAAACACTATTTTGAGTATATGAAAGATGGTATCAATCTTCAAGTAAAAAAATACTTTTTAGAGTATCAAACACAAACACAAACTTTACAAGAGAAAATAGAAACACAAAAGATGGCGGAAGATATATTAAAAGAGACAGAAGATATCTATAGAAATAATCTAAAATTTAGAACAAATATGATGTATTTGCTAATGCAGTTACAAAATATGCTTATGGCTCAAGCAGATGTTATTCAGTCAAAATATGCTCAAACAATCACATCTGCTAATTTGCAATTAGCTATTGGTAAATCATTAAGTAATCAGGAGTAGTAATGCATAACGATATCAAAAATGAAGAGATAAATGTTGAAGAAGTTAAACATTTAGAGGAAGAAGTTAAAGAGATTGAGTATGAACTTTACAATGAAAACTCTGCAGGTAAATTAGCAAAAGGGTTTATAAATCACCCTTTAACTTTTATACTTGCAGTTACTATTTTGGTGCTTGGGTATTTATCTTTAACATTTATGCCACGAGAAGAAAATCCACAAATGATAGTAGCTGGTGGGGTTGTGATTGTTCCAATGCCAGGAGCCAATGCAAATGAGATACAAAAAGTTATCATTGAGCCTTTGGAGAAAAGAATTAGAGAGATAAAAGGTGTAGAAAATATTTTTTCTATCGCTAAAGATTCTGTTGGTATTGTTCAAGTTCAATATTATATAGGACAAGGTAAGCAAACATCAGACCTAAAACTATATGATCAGATTATGAAAAATATGGATAGTTTGCCAAAAAATGCTATGCAACCAATTATCAAAACTATGGATATCGATACAGATATACCTGTAGCTGCTATCGCATTTTACTCTAAAGATGAGAGTTTAAGTCAAACAGATCTATATAAATATATCAATAAACTAGGGCATAGAATAAATAGAATTCATAATGTTGCAAAAGTCGAATTAAAAGGTGCAAGAAAAGAGCAGTTTAATGTTCTTGTAAATCTTGAAAAATTAAAAAAGAACAAAATCACTTTAGGACAAGTTGCTCAAGCTTTAAATGGTATCACATATAAGTTACCAAATATTAAAGGCGATACAGTATCTAAAGAGTTTGTAGTATTTGGTATAGATAATGCAATAGATAATATCAAAGATCTAAAAAATGTAATTATCGACTCTTACAATGGACAACCTGTATATCTAAAAGATATAGCTGATGTATTCAAAGGTAGCAATATACAAAACAAAAAAAGAGCATATATCTACACAAAAGAGAATCATGAAGATCCAAAACAAGAGATACCTCAAGTTACAATGACAATCTCAAAACTAAAAGGGGCAAATACTGTTACTATTAATAAAGCAGTATTTGAATATTTAGATACTATCAAACATGAATTAGCATCTCATAATATAGGATTTGTGATCACTAGAAATGATGGATATACAGCAAATCATGCAGTTAATGAACTTGTGTTTCACTTAGTAATATCAGTTGTGATTATCGCTATATTGCTTGTATTTGCACTTGGATTTAAAGAAGCATTAATCGTATCTTTAACTGTTCCTATGATTTTATCAGTTACATTATTTATAGGGTTTATGATGGGTGAGACTATCAATAGGATTACACTTTTTGCTTTATTGTTAAGTTTGGGACTTTTAGTTGATGCTGCTATTATTGTTATAGAAAATATCCATAGACATATGCATTCACACGATAGTAAGGATAAGAGTTTAAAACAAATAGCAATCGAAGCTACAAATGAGATAGGAAATCCTACAAATATTGCTACATTGGCTATTGTTATGACATTTATCCCTATGTTTTTTGTAGGTGGAATGATGGGTCAATTTATGCATCCACTTCCTGTATTTGTTCCAATAGCATTGTTTGTATCGTTGCTTATAGCTTATATTTTTACACCATATTTTGTAAATAAATTATTGAAGAAAAAGGAACATTAATGAGTCATCATAATCAAAAACCAAAATTATTAGAAAGAATAATCCATGCGATCCTGGATCATGGTGCTTGGAAATTTACTATTTATCTAATTACATTGCTTCTATTTGCTGGAAGTATCTATATGATACCTTTAGAGCTTGTAAAAGCTAAGATGCTTCCTGGAAAAGATAGTGATACATTCTCTTTATATGTAGATCTACCTACTGGATCTGCAGTAAAAGATACTAAAGAGGTTACAAGTTGTATAGCTAATGAGTTGATGAAAGAGAAAGATATTTTATCTAGTTCTATTTTCTTAGCAGAAGGGCAACCTTTAGATTTCGCTGGAATGGTAAAAGGTAGTGCTATGAAAAATGGGCAAAATGAAGCTGAGATGATGGTAAATATCAAAAGAAAAGAGGAGAGAACTGAACCTAGTTATAAATTGGTGCAAAGAATAAGACCAATTATTAAGAAAAAATGTTCGTTTCATGATGCTAATATTAAATTTATTGAGCTTCCTGCTGGACCTCCTACTTTAGCAGATATTGTTGCTGAGATATATGGTGGAAAAAGTGTAGAGTCAAGACGAGCTTTTGCTCTAAAAATCGCTGATATATTTAAAAAACAAAAATCATTAGTTGATATAGATGTATTAGCTGATGATCCAACTACAGGATATTCACTTGTTTTAAATAACAATAAAGTTTTAGAAAGTGGAGTAGGTTTAGAACAAGTTAAAAAGATGTTGTATATCGCTTTTGAAGGTAGTGCTATTGGGGTTATCAATAAAAACAATGCTGAAAATCAGATACCTATATTTGTGCGACTTGATGATTCAAGATTGTTAAAAACATCATCTAAAAAAGATCTTGAGGCTAAATTAAAAGAGTTACAACTTATGAACCCTATGGGATTGATGATACCATTAAGTAGTTTTGTGACAGTTAAAAAGATTGATGAAGCCGAGACAATAAATTCTAAAAATCTAAAAAATATTGTTAATGTTATAGCTACTACAGATATGGAGAGTCAAATCTATCCATTGCTTGATTCAAGAACAATGATGTTAGAACAACTAAGCAAAGATTATGAGATCACAAAAACAGCACTTTTAGGATTGTCATTTAAAGATAAAAAAACAGGTGAAGTTTTTGATCTTGTTTGGGATGGAGAAGAGAAAGTTACTATTGATACATTTATAGATTTGGGTGGTGCTTTTATTGGTGCATTGGTTTTAATATATCTATTGATGGTAGTATATTACAAAAGATTTGCATTAGCTGGTGCTATTGTATTAGCTAGTTTCTTATCTTTGATTGGAGTTATTGTTGGACATTATGTTATGGATTTATTGACACCAGATACATTTTATCTAACAGCTACATCATTGATAGGGTTTATTGGATTGATTGGTATTAACTCAAGAAACTCACTATTAATAGCTGATTTTACAAAACAACTTATATTGGAAAAACATATAGAAGCTAATAGAGCAATAGCAATAGCAACAGCAACTAGAGCAAAACCTATTTTACTTACAGTATTGGCGATCGTTTTTGCTAGTAGTTTATTAGCTAGAGATGCAGTATTTGGTGGATTGGGAGTTGCACTAATAGGTGGAACACTATTTGCATATCTTGTATCACTATTTTTTGTGCCATTGGCTATTCAAAACTCTATGAAAGATATAGAGAAAAAAGGGGAATAATAATTAGCAAGGTTAAAACCTTGCTTTTTTATTTATTTTTTGGTCGAAAGATTTTTATTACTTTCTCATCACATTGCATATATGGTTGTTCCATAAGATCTAAACAATAAGGAATAGCAGGAAATACTGCATCTAAACACTCTCTTATCGATTTTGGTTTTCCAGGTAGATTTACTATAAGTGTATCACCTCGTAGTCCAGCAGTTTGTCTTGATAATATAGCAGTTGGGACAAATTTTAGAGATTCTTCTCTCATAAGTTCACCAAAACCTGGCATCATTCTATCACATACTGACTCAGTAGCTTCTGGTGTAACATCTCTTTTTGCAGGTCCTGTTCCACCTGTAGTAACGATTAAGCTACAGTTTAATTTATCTGCCATCTCTATCATTGTAGATTCTATTATATCTTGCTCATCTGGTATTATTTTATAAACTTTTTCCCAAGGAGAGATAAGATATTGATCTAAAGTATCAATAATAGCTTTTCCACTTAAATCCTCATATACTCCAGCACTAGCACGATCACTAACGGTAATAATACCTATTTTACTTGTTTGCATTTTTATACCTTTTAAAATTTGTCGCATTTTAGTTTAAAATTGCTTATATTTTTATTATATAAAACTTAAATTTTATAATCAATAATTTTTTTTATAATTATTGATATAAGTCAAGTTCGTTTAAGTTATGAGGTGTTATAATACTCGCAGTGTATATTATTATGATATGCTAAACATTAAACAAGGAGAAAAAATGGCACTTTCAAGAAGAGAATTCTTAAAAAGTTCAGCGGCAGCTTCTGCAGCAGCAGCTGTTGGTATGAGTGTTCCTGCTTCACTACAAGCAGCTTCAAATGAAGCTCAAGCTGGTTGGCGATGGGATAAGGCAGCATGTAGATTTTGTGGTACTGGTTGTGGTATCATGATGGCTACTAAAAATGGTAAAATAGTAGCAGTAAAAGGGGATCCAGCAGCTCCTGTAAATAGAGGTCTTAACTGTATTAAAGGTTACTTTAATGCTAAGATTATGTATGGAGCGGATAGATTAAAAACTCCATTATTAAGAGTTGATGCAAATGGTAACTTTGACAAACATGGTAAATTCGCACCAATATCTTGGCAAAGAGCATTTGATGAGATGGAAAAACATGCTAAAAAAGCATTAAAAGAGAGTGGACCTGAAGGTGTAGCAGTATTTGCTTCTGGGCAATATACTATTATGGAAGGTTATGCAGCTCAAAAAATGATGAAAGCTGGATTTAGATCAAATGCTATTGATCCAAATGCTAGACACTGTATGGCATCTGCGGTTGTTGGATTCTACCAAACATTTGGTATTGATGAACCATCTGGTTGTTATGATGATATTGAATTAACAGATACAATCGTAACTTGGGGATCAAATATGGCAGAGATGCACCCAATTTTATGGTCAAGAGTTACAGATAGAAAACTTTCTGATCCAAAAAATGTAAAAGTTGTAAATATTCAAACATATACTCACAGAACTTGTGATTTAGGTGATTTTAATATTATCTTTAAACCAAATACAGACCTTGCACTTTGGAACTACTTAGCTCATGAGATTGTATATAATCATCCTGAAGCAATAGATTGGGATTTTATCAAGAAAAATATTATTTTCGCAGCAAGTCCTGTTAATATGGGTTATGGTATGAGAAGAAAAGGTGAAAAATCACTTACTCCTGTAAGACCTGACGGATCAGCTGGTAAATATACTGCAAAAGAGATGGAAACTATTAATCATGAAATGGTTCATAAAGTATCTGAAGCTGAAGGTCCAGCATTATCTGTATATGGATATAAACCAGGTGATGATATGGTAAATAAACCTGCAGGTTTAAAACACTGGGAGATATCTTTTGAAGAGTATAAAAAATTCTTAGCACCATATACACTTGATTATGTTGCAAAAGTTTCAAAAGGTGATCCAGATGAATCAATCGAAAGTTTTAAGAAAAAACTTAAAGATTTAGCTGCACTTTATGTAGAAAAAGGTAGAAAAGTAGTATCTTTCTGGACAATGGGTATGAACCAACATACAAGAGGAACTTGGGTAAATACACTTTCTTATAATGTTCACTTTATGTTAAATAAACAAGCAAGACCAGGTTCTGGAGCATTCTCACTAACAGGACAACCTTCAGCTTGTGGAACAGCAAGAGAAGTTGGAACATTTGCTCACAGACTTCCAGCAGATATGATGGTTAAATCTGGTAAACATAGAAAAATTACTGAAAAAGGTTGGCATATACCACAAGGAACTTTAAATCCAGTTGGAAATCAACATATTATGAAAATCCACAGAGATATCGAAGATGGTGTAGTTAAATTTGCATGGGTAAATGTATGTAACCCTTACCAAGATAGTGCAAGTGCTAGACACTGGATCAAAGCTGCAAGAGAGATGGATAACTTCATCGTAACTTCAGATGGATACCCAGGTATTTCTGCAAAAGTATCAGATTTGATTTTACCATCAGCTATGATCTATGAAAAATGGGGAGCTTATGGAAATGCTGAAAGAAGATCACAACACTGGAGACAACAAGTTTTACCAGTAGGTCATGCTATGAGTGATACTTGGCAATGGGTTGAGTTTAGTAAAAGATTTACAGTTAATGATCTATGGGGACCATATACACTTAGAAATGGTAAAAAATTAGCAGATGTAAGAGGTAAAGCTAAAGCAATGGGATACAATGGCGATACTACTATGTATGAAATCCTATTTGATCATGAAAGATCTAGAAAATATAAAATTGATCTAAACTCTTTCCCTCAAAAAGGTTATGATAATACTGAGTGTCTTGGTGATAGCAGAAATGTTAGAGGTGAAAATGGAGAAGTATTTAAAGGTTATGGATTTATGCTTCATCAATACCTATGGGAAGAGTATGCTTCATTTGGTAGAGGACATGGACATGATCTTGCTGACTTCGTAACATATCACAAAGTAAGAGGACTTAAATGGCCAGTTGTTGATGGTAAAGAAACATTCTGGAGATTTAATGTTAAATATGATCCTTATGCTGCAAAACATGCAAAAGAAGCTGGAAGAAATAGTGAATTTGCATTCTATGGACCACTAGCTAAAGCACTTAAACAAGGTGATTTACGAGGTATGGATAAAGGTTCTAAGAAAAAATCTCTTAAAAATAAAGCTAAAATCTTTGCAAGACCATATATGGAGCCACCAGAAGTTCCAGATGCAGAATATGATACATGGTTATGTACAGGTAGGGTGCTTGAACACTGGCATAGTGGAACTATGACTATGAGAGTTCCTGAACTTTATAGAGCTGTTCCAGAAGCACTTTGTTATATGCATCCAGCTACTGCTAAAGAGAGAGGTCTAAAAAGAGGAGATCTTGCTTGGGTTGAATCAAGAAGAGGAAAAGTTAAAGCTAGAGTTGAAACTAGAGGAAGAAACCGACCTCCTAGAAGTTTGGTATTTGTGCCATGGTTTGATGAAAGAATACTTATCAATAAAGTATGTCTTGATGCAACTTGTCCACAATCTAAACAAACAGATTATAAAAAATGTGCGGTTAAAATTTATAAAGCATAATTTGTAATTAAATATATAAGAAGTAAAATATGGTAGATGATAGAAGAAAATTTATACTAAATATGGCACGAGGGGTAGGTTTAACTGCCCTTGGTGGACTTATGTGGAGTGCTTATGTAGATGAAGCTACAGCTAATAAGCTAATCCTTAGACCACCTGGTGCTATAAAAGAAGAAGAGTTTTTAAAAACTTGTATAAAATGTGGATTATGTGTAGAGGCTTGTCCTTATGATACATTAATTTTAGCAAAACCAGGAGACAATAAACCTCTTGGAACTCCATACTTCACACCAAGAGATATTGCATGTTATATGTGTGATGATATACCTTGTGTGCCAGTATGTCCAAGTGGTGCTTTAGATCAAAAAAGTGTTACAACTAATGGTAAGCTAGATATTAATAAAGCTGATATGGGTGTAGCGGTAGTTGATACTAAAAATTGTATAGCATTTTGGGGTATTCAATGTGATGCTTGTTATAGAGCTTGTCCACTTTTAGATAAGGCTATCAAACTAAAATATGATCAAAATACAAGAACTGGTAAACATGCTTTTTTAAAACCAATTGTTGATAGTGATTATTGCACAGGTTGTGGGCTTTGTGAACATGCTTGTGTTACAAAAAAAGCAGCTATTACAGTATTGCCTAGAGATATAGTTTTAGGTGCAGTTGATACTAACTATATTAAAGGTTGGGATAAAAAAGATGAGAGCAGATTAAAAGATGCAAAAGAGATACATACTCAAACTGAAAGAAGTAAGAAAAAAGCAGTTGATTATGTAAATGATTTTAATTTAGAGGATTATTAAGATGAAAAGTTTTTGGAAACATTATAGATTTTTAATCTTAAGACGAATCACTCAAATTACTATTATGCTTTTGTATATAGGTGGTAATATTTGGGGATGGAAGATGTTACAAGGTAATCTTAGTTCATCGATGGTTCTTGGAACTATACCACTTAGTGATCCTTTTGCTGCTTTGCAGATGTTTAGTGCTGGTGCTGTTATGGCGACTAATATTTTAGTAGGTGCTGCTATTATTACAACATTTTATTTAGTAGTTGGGGGAAGAGTTTTTTGTTCATGGGTATGTCCTGTCAATATGATTACAGATGCTGCTAATTATATAAGACGAGTTTCTGGACTTAATCAGATACAAAAAAGACAACCTGCTACTAGAAATATGAGATATTGGGTATTGGCACTTAGTTTGATTCTATCATATATTTTAGGTGTAACTGCTTTTGAATTTATATCTCCAATATCTATAACTCATAGAGCTATAATATTTGGGTTAGGATTTGGTTGGGCAGCTATGCTTGTGATCTTTTTATTTGATCTTTTTATATTAAAAAATGGATGGTGTGGGCATATATGTCCACTTGGTGGATTTTATTCGGTTTTAGGAAAATTTAGCCTAATTAGAGTAGATCATAATGAAGAAAAATGCACAGTTTGTATGAAATGTAAAGAAGTTTGCCCTGAAAAGGAGGTCTTGTTTATGGTTGGAAAATCAAGTGAACAAGTGCTTATGGGTGAATGTACAAATTGTGGTAGATGTGTTGAAGTTTGTGACGACGATGCATTGAATTTTTCAATAAGAAAATTTATACAGGAGAAACAAAATGTTAAAAAGAACTAAGTTAATAGCTTTAAGTTTAGTAGCAGGAACTGCATTATTCGTTGGTTGTGCCAGTGATGACAATGTAAGTGCTGCAAAAAAAGTAAGTTCTGAACAATTAAGCTATAGAAGTGCACCATTAAATGCAAATGTAGAAACACCAAAAGTTGTTTATAGTAATGCAGCAGCTGGAACAAGTAAGAAAATTAAAAGAGCATTCCAAGATGCTCCACCTATGATACCACATAGTGTAGAGGGGATGTTGCCTATTACAAAAGATAACAATCAATGTATCACTTGTCATGTTGATAGTGCACCTTATGATAAATCAATCCCAAGTGTGCCAGTATCTCATATGACAAATTTTAGACCTGATACTAAAATTGCAAAAGATGGTGAAATTGAGAAAAATGGAAAAGTTATTGTAAACTCATCAAGTGAAAAACTTGCAGATGTGTCTATTAAATCAACAGGTGGTAAACTTTACCCAGGTAGATTTAATTGTTCTCAATGTCATGCTCCACAAGCACAAAATGTTAAATTATTAACAGATAATAAATTCCAACCAGAATATACATCTAAAGATGGTGCTTTTAAATCATCTTGGGATGACAAAAAATTTATGGAAGATATAGATACTACTAAGTAGTATTTATTATTAAGTATTAAGTGAAAAGCTAAGCTTTTTACTTAATTGCTTAGTTTGTGAAATATAGATGCAAAGAAGAGATTTTTTTAAAAGTTTTGCAAAACCTTTTAAAGAAAAGGATGAGTTAGTAGTAAGACCGCCATATTTTTTAGATGAAGATGACTTTAAAAATGGTTGCATAGATTGTGTTGATAAAGCTTGTGCAACGATTTGTGAAGAAAAGATTATTATTATACAACCAGATGGCACACCAAAACTAGATTTTACAAAAAGTGGATGTAGTTATTGTGATGAATGTGCAAATGCTTGTATTAAAGATGTATTAAAAATAGAAAATCGAAAAAATATTCAAGTAGAGTTTAGTATAGATAGATTAAAATGTATGAGTTGGAATAATACTATGTGCTTTAGTTGTAAAGATCCGTGTTTAGATAATGCTATAGATTTTACAGCTATGTTTAGGCCAATAATAGATATTTCAAAATGCACAAGTTGTGGATATTGTGTAGGTGTTTGTCCTACAGATGCAATTAAATTAGAAGTTAGGAGTTAAAATGGCAGTAAAATTTATATCGTATGTAGAAGCTGATGGTATCGGTGGATGGTATATTAAATTAAAAGATACATTAGAAGATAACGAAGTGATATGTAAAGATTTGGATGAATATAAAATCAAACTTGAAGAGATGGCAGCAGAGTATGGTAATGATATAGAGGTTCAGTGGAAAAGATCTAAGCTTTTAACTCCTGCTAATATTCAAGAGATTCAAGAAAAGATGGATCAGCTTCAAAAGGATTATCAAGATGAGATCGATCAGTTAAACAACAATGAAGTAGATTTTCCAAATAGAGATTTCTCAAAAGAGCAAACTGATGTATAAATTATTATTAGTTTTTTTTATTTTATTAATAAATGCTTATGGTATTAAAACTTTAAAACCAACTTCTATATATAAATCAAAAGGAAGTGTATTAGATATTGTAGTAAAAAATGGTAAAATTTATACTTCTACTAGTGCAGGGCTTGTTGATGTAATTGATTTTAAATCAAAAAAGATTATACAAGAGATTAAACTACCAAAAATTCATGACTTTATGGGTGATCTTATTGATTCACATCTAGTAAGTGTAGATGCTTTTGGTGATAAAATCTTATTTGTTGCACAAGCTGAACATGGTAAAAATGAGATATATTTGTATAATAAAAAATTAAAACAAATTATATCAAAAGAACAAGGATTATCGATAGTAAAAGCTAGATTTATCAATGATAGATATTTTATTTTTGCAACTTTAGATAGTGAGTTATATTATTTTGATCTTAAAGCAAAAAAGATTTTATGGAAAGCAGATATTAGAGCAGATGATGAAGAGTTTAATTCTAAGTTTTCAGATTTTGCATTTAATAATGATAAAACTAAGATTGCTGCAGCAGATGAAAGTGGAAATGTTAAGATATTAAATCTATCAACTAAAAAAGTTGAAAAGGTTTTAAGTGGAGTAAATCTTGATAATATTTTTAAATTGGATTGGAAACAAAATTTAATTATTACTGCAGGAAAAGATAAAAAAGCTGTTATTTATGATTTGTCTTCAAATACACATTATATTATGTCTACAGATTTTTTTATATATGGTGCAGCACTTAGTTCTGATGTAACATTGGGTGCTTATTCATTGGATCCGCAAAATAATGTAGTGGTATTTAATATAAATACAAAAGCAAAAAAATATAAACTTACAGATAATAAGATGACAATTACATCTATAATATTTATCAATAATCATGAAGTTATAATAGCTTCAGATTCAAATCAAATTAATTATTATAAATTAAAATAAAAAAGGCGTCTAAACCGACGCCTTTTCAATTGAAAAATATTAATTATATTATCTTTATTTGCAATTTTTCTAATCATAAATTCTATGATACTTTTTACAAGAACTTTATCATTATTTTTTCTTAAACTTGGTAATACATATTCATTACCTAAAATATACAAATCTTTTGTTTGATATAATGAAGGGAATATCTGTCTTACACTTGATACAGTAGAAATAACTTTATTTTTATCTACTGTAAATAAATATTCAGTTAATAAATTATTTTTATCATTATTATTATTGTTATTATTATTAGAAGGTTTATCTTCTTTAAAATAATCATTAAAAGTTTTTGGTTCATTATCTTCTTCTACATCAGGATTTTTTTCTATTGTAAATTCAGTAGTAGTAGAAGAAGAAGTATCAGTATTATCTTTATTAGACATTGCTTTATTTAATTTATTTGTAAAGAAATTTTGAACACTTTCTACTTCTGATTGTTCTTCTTTAGTAAAAATTTCTTGTTCTTCCTCTTCATCATCGTCATCATCATCGTCATCATAATTATCATCATTTAATAATTGTTTAGCTTTCTCAATGATTGTAGTATCAATTTTAGATGAACATTGTTTTTTCTTTTCTTCTCCTTGTTGTTTAATGTCTTCTATTTTTTTTAATAATTCATCTATTTGTTGTTTAATTTCTAAATCAATTTGTTTTCTACATTCTTCAATAGAAGAATTCATTTTTAATCCTTTAATAGTTTTTTGATATTCTTCCCTTTCTAATTCCTTTTGTTTAATTTTATCTTTAAACTTTTCAATATCTTTTTTATGTTTATTAATAGCAGTATCAATAGGATTAGTATTAATTTTAGCTTTAAGTATTAATTTAGGATTATCATTCCAAAATTGTTTAGTATCTTCTGGAACAATAGTATCATCATATTTTAAAGTTAAAACAGCTTTATTTAATTCTTGTAAATAATTATTAGCTACTTCAATTGATTTATTGTATAACTCAATTTCTTTATTTAATGTGTTTAGGTTAGTTTCTAATTTGTTAATAGTTTCCATTATTCATTTCTCCTTTTAAATATCTAAAATTTCTGGATTAATTAAGTTTTCATTTTTAGCTTTACAATTAAGCTTAATGAAAGATAGTTCTTTTATATAATATTTATGAATATCATCATAAGTTTCTTTGTTTACTACTTTTTCTTCCACTTCATCAACTGGAACAAGTCCTCCAGTTTTTCGTTGATATGCATAACTTA
>CAJXII010000007.1 GCA_913054415.1 uncultured Arcobacter sp. | reverse complement strand
TTAGTTTATTGAATTATATTGTAGTGTATTTTTGATTATGTTGTGCTTTTATTGATGAAGCAACAATATAATAATTTTATAAGTGATAATGTTATATAATTTCTTATTATAAAAGCAGTATCAGAATTAGCTGATTCAAGTGTCAATTTCGTAACAAGATCTTGAGTAAATAGTGCAGATTATTGGGGTGTTTATTTTGATACTTTAGAAAAAGTAAAACTTGTATTTGATGAAAAAGGTATATCTATACCTTATCCACAAATGGATGTTCATACATCTGCTCAATAGAAATTCCTTTAAAGAATTTCTATTATCTTTTTAGATTTTGATTTGCTATATTTTCTATAAAAACTGTAGCATAGCTACTTTTTGGCATATCAAAATTTAAAACTAGCCATTTTTTATCTTCAATATATTTATTTGATATATTTTTTGGGAAAATCCAAGCATCTCTTCGTGAACCTTTTTGATGCATAAACATATCATCAAACTCTTTTTCAATCTCTCTAGCTTCTTTGGTAGCTCTTTTTACTTTTCTACCTGGTAACAATCCTGTGATAATATTATTGTTTAAAATATCCCCATCAAGTTGTAATAATTTATTTTTATTTTGTGCTTTAGATAGTAAAATCCTTTTGTTTAGCCAAGCATTAAAAAAGTAGCTTTGGTAGGCATTGATAAGTAATCTTTCTAGTTTTTTATCAGGATAAGATAGCTCTCCATAAACCAACTCTTTACACTTTTGAAAAGTTGTATCTTCACCAAATCTTTGATATCCAAAATAGTTGGGCATACCATTTTTTTGGATTTGTGAGATCACTCTATATATTTGAACTATATCATCTTGTTCTACATCTTTTAGTGTGATACTAAATCTATTGGCAACTAGATCACCTAATTGTAGCTGTTTGTTGTGTTGATATGTTTCAAGCACTTTGATTAGTTTGCTATTGATATCTTTAAAATCTCTACTTTTACCAATAGGTATTGAGATATACTGAATAGATGTTGAGTTTTTGTCTTTGAGTCCAGCATATCCTATTGTGTTTTGTTTGATATTTAGTTTATTTGAGATATGATGGATAAGATCCCAAGTAGATGTGTATTCTTTTTGGATTTTTAATACCATAAAATTACCACTATTACTAAATCTAATAGGCAACTCTTCTACTATAAAATCATATCTGTTTTGTTTGAAAGTGAATTTTATAGGCTGATGTGATTGTAAAAATATTCGTTTTGGATTCATCTAGTCAAAATCCATTCTTATTTGAAGCTGTCCAGTTGTCCCAAACTCCTCATCTATTTGTTGAGCTATTTTTTGAAAATCAACACCTTGGATTGTAGTTAGTGTTTGTAAAATCTGTTTTTTACCATTGACCAACTCTTTTGATTTGATACCGTGCGATATAGATAAACTAGCCTCTATAAAAGCAGATAATTTATCACATTGTTTAAGTGCCAAACCATCTATGGCATTGTATTTGTCTTCATTAAATGATGCTAACTCTTCATCATGTATAGTGATTTTGCCTTTTTCATTTATTTTATTTAAGAACTCATCTTTTACACCATCATATAAACCAAGTAAATAACTGAACTCTTTTTGTATGCTATGTGGCACATTTGGCAAAATATCATCCTCTATTTTTGTGATCTCATACTCGCTAATAAGCTCACTTAATTCATCTACTGAATATTTTACAGGACTTATAATATCTCTTGTAAGTGCCTCTGGTAGATCATGAAATAGTGCAGTAAAAAAGTTATTTTCCATCCTTTTTGCACAAGCATTTATCTCTAGTGAATAAAAATAACCAAAAATAGCTACTGTTAACATATGCCCCAATACAGATGTTTCAGGTATCCTTGGAGTTTGAGCCCATCTTTTTTGAAATCTCAATCTTCCACTTAGGTCAATCACTTTTGCTAATTTTTTATTTAGTGCTATTTTTCGCACCCCTATTAACTCATAATAATCCTCTATCTCTGCTTCTACCTCTTTTTTGACATCCTCTATATCGTGTAGAAATGAGCTTGTTTGGTAAACAATATTAAACTCCCATCTAGTAGCTAGATATGAAGATGCTTTTAGTATAAATCTCTCTTTTTTATACATCTCTTCATCTATAAGATAAGATTCAAATTTTTTCAAGAAGTTACCATCATCGATATCTTTTATAGAATCTCCAAGTTTATCTACAACCCATTTGTTTAACTCAGCACCTTTTTTCTTGAGTATTACTCTAAATACATCTGGTCTGATATCTGTAACTACAATCCTTCTAAAAAACTCAAAAATTCCAGCTTCAATAAGATGTGTATAGTTTACATCATCTTCTAATTTTGCTATAAAATATGCTATGATAAATTTGTGAGCTTGTTTATCTAGTTCTACTAGCTCCATCATTCTTGGATAATCATTCCATCTTTGAATAGATGCTGATGAAAATATTTTATCTATAATCTTTGGATTTATCATGATATTTTATCCTCTATTTTTTCCTCTATCTCTTCGATCTCATTTTCTATAGTTTCTATATCTTCTTTGATCGCTTGTTCGATTGGTTCATCACCTTTCATAACTAGATGTTTTCCCAATAGTGTTGCAAGAGATACCCCTATTACTACTACATATACTACCCAATCACTTGGTGGTTGATGTCTTATCATTATATTATCCTATCGCTTCCGCCATCTAAGGCAATTTGTGAGCCTGTTGTTTTTGCAAATGGTTTTCCTGCCATTGCACAAACAAGATCGGCAACATTTGTTGAATCTATTTGTGTTTTGAGAATATTGTTTGTTTTATACTCTTGCACAGTCATATTATAAGCTTTTGCTCTATTTTTTAAAACTTCATCACTCCAAATCGCTGTATCAAAAACTAAGTGAGGATGGATAGTATTTACCCTTATTCCATATTCTCCAAGTTCAAGTGCAGCTACTCTTGAGAGTTGAGTTTGTCCAGCTTTTGCTACAGAATAAGCTGCTGCTCCTTTTCCTGGAGCTGGGAAGTTTTTAGATGCTATCATTATGATTGTAGGATCTATTCCTAGTTTTAGATAAGCAATAGTCTCTTTTAAAAGTTTTTGATGAGATGTAAGATTTATATCCATACTTTTTTGCCAATTCTCTTGAGTTAGATTTTCAAGATTTTGACTTGGTGTAAAGATACCAGCATTGCTTACAACTATATCAACTCCCCCAAATTTTTTCGCTGTAAATTCTACTGCATTTTTTATATCTTCTGATTTAGTAAGATCTGCTTTGACACCAATAATATCTGTATTGTTAAACATAGTAGTTACTTTTTTATCAATATCAAGAGCTACTACTGCACAACCTTGAGCATTTAACTCTTTTGCTACAGTTCGACCTATACCACTTGCCGCTCCTGTAACGATAGCGATTTTACCTGTAAATTGAGGTTTGGCACTACTTTTTTTAAGCTTTGCTTGTTCAAGTTCCCAATACTCTACATCAAATATATCTTTTGCACTCAAAGCCTTATAGCCTCCTAGAAGCTGGGCTTTTAAGATAGCTTCAAAAGTGTGATTGTTTATATCTTTAATAATATTTGCCTCTTTGACACTACTACCAAAAGATAATGAGCCTTTGTCTTTAAGTATTGCAAAATTTGGAGCTGGGTTTAGCATAGTTTCATTTGTAGCATTTGTTTTGAAATATTTTTTATACTCTTTTGTATAGTTTTTTAACTCTTTTTTGTAGTTTTTATTTAATATTGCAGGAACTCTTTTTGTTCTTATTACATGATCTGGAGTTAATGGTCCTTTTTGAGATATACTGCTATCTTGTTGTGAAAAGTAAATAGCCTCTTTTGAGTCATTTAGTATAGATATAGTTGCACTTCCTTTTAGAGTTGATATCTCTTTTCTAATAGTTGCCAAATCTATTGGTTTTATCTTTGAGGTTTGTTTTTTGATATCTAAAGTTGAGCCTTGATTTTTTAGATAATCTTCTGCTTTGCTTACAAGCTCTATAGTTTTTTCATAAGATTTTTTTGCATCATCATTAAATGTAAAAAGTCCATGATTTAATAAAACTATCCCATCTAAATTATTCCAATCTATTGTTCTTGTAATATTATAAACAAGTTTTGCTAGGACAAATCCTGGCATAATATATGGAACAACCAAAACTTTATCGCCATAGATCTCTTTTATTTTCTTGGCACCATCTTGTGTATTTGTAATAGTTATAACCGCATCTGTATGGGTATGATCTACAAATTTAAAGGGAATTATTGCATGAAGTATCGCTTCAACTGATGGATTTGGAGCAGATGGATCTATCATAGCCATTCGTTGATATTTGACCATATTGGTATCATCAAGCTCTTTTAATTTTGCCATTTTAAGAAGTGTATCCATCTTTACAGGTGCAAAGCCTCTATCTTCGATCGTTGCCAAATCCCAACCACTTCCTTTGACATAAAGTATATCTTCAGTTTCTCCAAAAAGATTGGTCGCTTTTGATTTTACAGATGTATTTCCACCACCATGAAGCACAAGTGAACTATCTTGCCCTAGCAATCTTGAAGTATAGACTCTTAAATCTAAGTCGCTTTTGTATTTTTTTGCCTCTTTATTGTTCCATAAACTTTTCATTTTTATCCTTATATATCAAATACTGTTTTTATAATTTTTTCTATTTGCACTATCTCATCATCATCTAAAGTTGCTAGTTTGGTTTGTAGATATTTTTTATGTAAAAAACAGATACTATTAACTACTGCAAAACTATCCTCTTGTAGATAATCCCTTTTTTTGATTTTTACTCTAAATTCATCTGTTACAATATCATTTTTTGTAGATAAAGGGATAACTAGAAAATAATCATATATCTCTTCCTTAACTGCATAATTTAATTTGTTTGTTTGAAAAATAATAGCTGGACGATTTTTACCAAAACTAAAACTATCTTTGCTTTTCCCAAAATCAACTAGATAAATATCACCTTTTAACATCTAGTTACCTTCTAAATATTCATCAATACTATTTAAACCTATAGTTGAAATATCACCTAAACTATCAGTTTGTTTTGAGTTTTTAAGCATTTTCTTTTTCTCTTTTGCCCACTTTTTGTGCTGTATCTCTTTATCTATCTTTTGTATATAAAAAGCATAAGAAGCTGGTAAGACAAATGCTCTTGTAGTATCTGTTCTACTATCTACAAGCTTTATAATCTCTGTTGCTTTTGTGATAATTGTAGGATTTGTTGTAATTGCTTTAATACCATATTCTAACATATTCTAGCCTTTGTTCTAATCTTATATGATTATTATACTAATTTTAACTTATATTTAACTAATCTATATCCCACATATAGAGTTGTTGTCATCAATAAACTTTTCTTTTATATCCTCTTTGTTTGCTTTACAAACACCAGCTTCAGTAATAAGTCCCGTAATAAGTCTAGCAGGAGTTACATCAAATCCATAATTAATAGCTGGACTATTTTTTGGAGTGATTAACACCTCTTGGATCGATCCATCTTTTGCTACACCTTTTATATATTTTACCTCATTTTCACTTCTAAGTTCTATTGGTATCTCTTTTATCCCATCAATTATATCAAAATCAAATGTAGAAGTTGGTATGGCTACGTAAAAAGGGATATTGTTATCATATGCTCCTAATGCTTTTAGATAAGTTCCTATTTTATTCGCTACATCACCAGAGGCACTTACTCTATCTGCTCCAGTTATAACCATATCTACCATATCGTGTTGCATAAGATGACCACCTGTATTATCAGCTATGATTGTATGGTTTATTCCACTTTGCTCTAACTCCCAAGCAGTTAAACTTGTTCCTTGATTTCGTGGTCGTGTCTCATCTACCCATACATGGATATCAATTCCTCTTTTTTTAGCTTCATATATTGGGGCTAGGGCAGTTCCCTTGTCAATAACAGCTAACCATCCAGCATTACAATGAGTTAAAATATTGATAGTTTTTTTATCTTTTTGTTTTAAAATATCTTCAATAATATCAGCTCCAAAAGATGCTATTTTTTGGCTTTGGATAGCTTCATTGTCATTTAATTCTATTGCAAATTTTAGAGCATCATTTATTAGATTTGTAGAGGTTTTCAAATAGTTCATCATCTTATCAACTGCCCACATCAGATTTACTGCAGTTGGTCGTGATTGTTTTATCAGATTTGCTTTTTGTTGCAGATCATCATAATTTTTTACTTCTTGTGATGCTACATATATCCCAAAAGCTGCAATACTACCTATGACTCCAGCACCACGAACGGTCATATCTTTTATAGCAGTAACTATTTCATCTGTAGTATTTAAAACTTTTGTTTTATACTCAAATGGTAATTTTGTTTGATCTATAACTTCTAATTTTTTATTTTTATTTATCCATAAAGCTTTGTATTTACCTTGCATTTATTTCCTTTTAACTTATTGATACAAAAACACTCCAAGTGCTATAATAATAACCCCACTAAACATCTGGAGTATATATCCAACTTTTTTTGTAAACTTAGTAGTTTGTTTTGAAAAAAGTATCCCAAGTATTCCAGCTATTGATATAGTAAATCCCATACCAATACTCATAGAGATAGCACTTAAAATGCCTAATATATATTTATGTTGAATAACACTAAACAACACAATAGTCATAACCCCAGGACAAGGAACAACTCCAGCACTAAGTGCAACCATATATTTTGATCTGTTTTTTTGTTCTATTGTTTCACAAGATTGTTTATGTTTATAAGCTTCATAGATGATATAAAATCCAACAACAATAATCATAATAGCAGATATATGCATGATATTATCATAAGTTTCTCTAAAATTTTTATAAAACATAGTTTTTAGTATAAAATAAAGTCCAAATGTAGTAATAAGTGCGGAAATAGTATGCACTATAGATATCATATACCCCATCTCAAAAGCATTTTTATAGCTTTTTTTGTCATTATTATTTCCACTAAAATAAAATCCAACTATCGATTTTCCATGTCCTGGACCCGCTGCATGAATTAGTCCATATAAAAATGCGATACCAATGACAGTTAAGCTTAAAGTGATAGAGCTATCATCATTTATATTTTTTATAGATCCAGAGATAAAATGGTTTAGTTGATATTGTAGCGTTGTTAAATATTTTATAAATGTGTGATAAAATTCCATATAGTCCTACTTGTAAATAATTTCGTAACCATAATAAAAATCACCATCAAGGTCTTTGATTTTATGAGGAATTTTTTGGGTTATAAATTTTTCTTTTAATTGCATAGATACAAAAAAATCTGTATCGTAAAATTGGAGTTTAAAATTTGATAATTTTGTTTTTTTTAATAATTGAAAAGTAAAATTATATACTATTTTCTCATTTTTTATATCTGCAAAAAAATTTGTCACTTTATATTTTGGTTTTAGATGTGTATAAAAATCATAATCTTTTAAAGATAAAAAATAGTTTTCTTCTATATATTTGTTTTCCTCTTTATCTATTTTGCCATTTTGATTTTGGTCAAACTCCATAATAAGCATAGATGATGTCATCTCATCCATAATCCATTTAAAATCTATTTGAGTTACAATATTATTTTTTACAACAACTTTTGGATAAACATCTATAAAAGTGTGTGGATGAGCAAATAGATTGCTTAGTATAAAAATAGTTAATATGATTTTTTGCATACATAATTGTATCATAATAATAGTAAAAAAATACTAATAATGTAATGATAATGATTATCAGTATAATATTAGTTTAAGGTTTCTTTCTATATCATTTCACCTTGATAATGATTATTAAAATTAAATGAGGAGAAAAAAGATGTTCAAAAAAATCATTTTATTAGCTCTACTTTCTTTTGGTATTAACTTAATGGCTAACCAAAAAGTAGATAAATTAGTTTTAAGCGGACCAATGGCAACGGTATCTCATCCATTATTTAGGATGATTGAAACTGGTGCATTAAGTGATATTGCAAAAAAAGTTGAGTTTAAATTATGGAAAAATCCAGATGAACTAAGAGCTTTAACACTTAAAGGTGGAGCAGATTTTATAGCAATCCCTACAAATGTAGGGGCAAATCTTTATAACAAAGGTGTAAATATAAAACTACTTAATGTATCAGTTTGGGGAATACTTGGGATTTTAACTAGAGATAAAACAAAAAAAACTTTATCTGATTTCAAAGGGTGTGAGATAGCTATGCCATTTCGTGCAGATATGCCAGATATTGTATTTGAAGAGATAGCTAAGAAAGAGGGGCTAAATCCTAAAAAAGATTTTAAGCTTAGATATGTTGGCTCACCAATAGATGCTATGCAGATGTTGATTATGCGACGAGTTGATCATGCTTTATTAGCAGAACCTGCGATATCTATAGCTTTGCGAAAAACTGGTTCATTTCCATTGAAACTTGTAGCTCCAGATCTATACCGAAGTGATATGTTAGAAAATGAGTGGGGAAAAGTTTTTAAAGTAAAAGCACAAATTCCAGAAGCTGGTATGGCAGTAGTTGGAGATATTGATAAAACTATTATAAAAAGATTTAATGAAGAATACCAAAAAGCTATGATTTGGTATAAAACTCATAAAAAAGAAGCTGGTGTATTAGCTGTAAAATATGTAAAAATGCTTGAAGCCAATGGTGTATCAGATAGTATTGATTATGTAAAATTAGATACAATACCAGCAAAAAATGCAAAGAAAGATTTAGAGTTTTTCTTAAATATTTTAAAAACAAATAATCCAAAATCAATAGGTGGAAAACTACATAATGATGGATTTTATTATTAGAGGATATAGATGAAATTTATATTAAAAATTTTAAAAGATTTTCCTGCATATCTTTGGAGTGGTTGGGGTGCTGTTGCATCAATACTTCTTTTTATAGCTTTATGGGATGTAGGAAATCAAGTCTATGGTAATCTTGTATTGCCATCACCGCTAGAAACATTTAAAACTTTAAATCTTATGCTTAATGATCCACTTGTAATAGATGAGTTCAAAGTTACACTTTATAGAGCATCTGTAGGATTTGGTATATCTTTAGTTCTTGGAACTACTTTGGGGTTATTGTCTGGATTTTTTGCAACTGCTTCTATGATGAGTCGTCCTATTGTAACCATTTTAGTTGGTATGCCACCAATCGCATGGATAGTTTTGGCTATGATTTGGTTTGGTATGGGTGATGAAACAGTGATCTTTACAGTTATAGTAGCATCTTTTCCTATTATATTTGTAGGTTCATTGCAAGGTACTCGCACACTTGATGGAGATTTAAAAGAGATGGCAGATAGTTTCCATCTTCCTTGGTATATGAAGTTTTTTGATATATATTTTCCACATATATTTTCTTATGTTTTTCCTGCTTGGGTAAGTGGTCTTGGTATGGCTTGGAAAATAGTTGTTATGGCAGAGTTATTAGCTACAAGCAATGGTATTGGTGCAAGTTTGGCAGTTGCAAGAAGTCAGCTTGATACTCCAACAGCACTTGCACTTGTAACTATAATGATAGGCTCGCTTATGTTTATAGAGTACATCATCTTAGAACCTATTAAAAGAGAGGTGGAATTATGGAGAAGTTAGAAGTTAAAAACTTAAATCATCATTTTGGATTTACTGAGATTTTAAGAGATATAAATTTTACATTAGAAAAAGGAAAAATCCTCTCTATTGTTGGTCCTAGTGGTGGTGGAAAAACTACACTACTTCATCTATGCTCAGGACTTTTAGATGTAGAAGAAGGAGAAGTAATAAATACTTTTAAAAGTTCCTCTTTTGCTTTTCAAGAAGGAAGATTATTGCCTTGGAAAAATGTGATAGACAATATCGCCATAGGACTTTTAGCTAAGGGTGAAAAAAAATCACAAGCGATTGAGAAAGCAAAAGCCATAGCACTAAAATTTGGACTAGAAGAGGATGATTTTGAAAAGTTTCCAAAAGATTTAAGTGGAGGGATGAAGCAAAGAGTGAGTTTTGCTCGTGCTTTGGTTGTAAAACCATCACTTCTATTTTTAGATGAGCCGTTTTCTGCACTTGATATTGGGCTTAAAAAAGAGTTACAAACACACTTAATAGAGATAAGCCAAAAAGAAAATATCTCTATACTTTTTATCACTCATGATATGATGGAAGCGATAAGATTAAGCGATAAGATTTTACTCTTAAAAGCTGATCCTGGGCATATTGTAAAAGAGTTTGACTACATCTTACCACAAGATAAAAGAGATGATAAGTTTGTTTATGAAGAGAGTGCAAAAATATTGCAAGATAAAGAGATAATAGAAACTTTTGAACTAAATTCTTTGGAGATAAAATAATGCAAAAACAAGAGGAAAAACTACACGCAACCAACCATTACCTTTACTATCCTGATGAGGAAAATATACCAACATATTTAGCTTATGGATTTCGTCCTATATTTTTACTTTTAGCTCCATATCTTATACTTTCTATGATTTTGTGGGGATTGGTTTGGAGTGGTGTTATAAATATTCCATTTATGAATGATGTTTTAACTTGGCATATTTATGAGATGCTTTTTGGGATACTCACAGCTGGAGTTATGGCATTTTTAACTACTGGGTTACCTGAGCTTTTTCCTGGAATGGTGCCGTTTGTTGGTAAAAGATTAAAATATATTATGCTTTTGTGGATAGCAGGGAGAGTTAGTTTTTGGTTTATCGATATAACAGGAGTTTATCTTACAGCTATTTTAAACCTTGCTATGCTTGGTTGGCTTATATGGTTTGCTAAAGATGTTGTGCTTGATAAATTGCAAAGACATGCTTCTATTGGTTATATTTTAGTAGTTATTTTTGCTCTTGAGAGTTGGTTTTTTGCCTCAAAAGCTGGATTTGCTACAACTGATGGGATGAGTATATTAAAACTCTCGCTAGGTGCTATTGTAGTTTTGATTTTACTTGCAATGAGAAGAGTAAATATGGAAGCAGTCAATGAACTGATGGAAGATAAAGGGATAGATGATATTTATATCTCACGACCACCACTTACAAATCTAGCTATTTTTAGTGTTATACTTTTTACTGTAGTTGAGTTTCTTTATCCAAATAATTCTGCTCTTGGCTGGATAGCTCTAGGAACTGCTTCAGCAATACTTGCAATAACAAGTGATTATAATCTTAAAGATGAGTTTATACTAAACCAACCTTATGTCCTTTACCTATTTTGTATTTTTGTAATGTTTGCTCTAGGGTATGGACTTATTGGGTGGAGCATACTTTTTAGTGATAGTATAGGAATTTCAAGTTTTAGACATTTTATAACTTCTGGTGGTTTAGGGATCGCTTATCTAATGGTTATGGTAACCATCGGATGGATACATACAGGGCGACATTTAACATCAAATATCTATACCCATTTAATGGTTATATTTATGATAACTGCTACTTTTATGAGAGGTTTAATCCCTTTTTATGAAGAGTTTGCAAGTCAGTTATATTTATGGTCAGCAATTATTTGGACTATATCTTTTATGCTCTATATTAAAGTATTTTTTAGATTTTTATTAAGCCCTAGAGCAGATGGGATAAAAGGGTAAGTATAAGTGTCAATATTTATTACTATTATTACTCTGTGTTGGATCTATATGTATTATGAAATATACAACTTATCTTATAAATTATAACAAACTGATAACTATTCTCAATTTAGAAGTTAATTTTAAGTTATATCTATTATAATTCTATCTAATATTTAAAAAGGAATTAATTATGAAGTTAGCAATACCTGTAAAAACAAATAAAGAAAATCCAGCACTATCTCCACTTTTTGGAAAAGCAAAATGGTTTGCTTTTGTTGATATTGATGGTAAAATTGAGATTAAAAAAAATTTATGTAATGGTGGGGCTGAAGTGATAAGATGGTTAGCTCAAGAGAAAGTAGAAGCTATAATATTTCAAGAGATGGGAATAACTCCATATAATTTTATAAAAAATATAGGCACTATTACACTATATCATAGTGGTTATGATAGATTATTATTAGATAAAGCAATTGAAAAATTTAATAATAATGAATTATTGTTGGTTGATGATACAAATATAGAATCTATTATCGCTAAACACGAATCTAAACATACTCACTAAGGATTTGATATGATATTTACAGATCAAGAGATATATGAAGCAGTTAAAAACAATCTTCCAAAAGTAAGTAGTTATGTCAATTCACATGGTGGAGATATAACTTTACTTGGGGTTAAAGATGGTGTTGTCTATATTGAATTAATAGGTACTTGTAAAGGTTGTGCTATGAGTATAATGACAACTAAAATGGTGGTGCAAAAAGAGTTAAGAGCTTTGATTCATCCTGAACTTATATTAATTAATGTAGATGGAACACCTGAAAACAGATTACCAGATGAGTATTATACACAAGAAACAATAGATGATACAGATAAAAAAATATCTGAAAATAAGCCAACAATGATGGATAAAATAAAAAAATTAATTACCAATAAATAAAGTAGTTAAATTTATTTTATTTTCCTCAAAAACTCTAAAATCCCTTTTATAATCTCAAGTGGAGTGGGAGGACATCCGTTTATGTGATGTGATATTGGCAAATGTTGTTCTGCTGGTGCGGTAATAGCATAAGTTTTTTCAAAAGGTGCTTTCATCACAGGACAATCTCCCATACTTATAACCCATTTTGGATTTGGAAGTTGTTCATAAGCATCAAGAACATGTGGTTGCATATTAAATGTCATAAGACCGCTTAAAAGCATCACATCTGCATGTCTTGGACTTGCTACAAAGTATATACCAAATCTCTCCAAATCATAATAAGGATTTGACAAAGCATTGCACTCCGCTTCACATGCATTACAGCTTCCGCTATCTACCATCCTTATAGCTAAACTACCGGCAAATTTTTTATTGATATGAGATTTTATCTCTTTTTGAATCTCTTTTAATTCATCTTCTAACTCTACATTTTCAGTCAATATATCGTTTGAAAATCTTTTAGTCCAATATCTTATCATAAATCACATCCTGCATAACTAAGATCACAACTTTTATTTATAAGAGGAAAATCAGCTATGATATCCTCTCTCATCATAATATGTAAAGCTTGCCAATTTATAAAACTCGGATCCCTAACAAAAAATCTCTCAATCAAACCATCTTTTATATCTATAGCCATAAAAATCTCACCCAAAGAACTCTCAGCATAACTTATATATTCTCCATCTTTTAATGGTTTTAAATCTATTTTTACAGATTTGTTATTTAAAAAGTTTCTCATCATCAAAAGTGAATTTTTTATCTCTTTTATCCTAACTTTAAATCTAGCACCAACATCACCACTAATCTGGGAAGCCATCTCAAAACCGTTATCGATATAAAAAGGATTCATCCTTCTATCTACACTCGCACCACTTGCTCTTGCTACAACTCCTACACAAGAGTATTTTATAGCTTTTTTTATATCCAATCTTCCCGTAGTATCAAATCTATCCCATAAAGATGGAATATCTATAATCCAATCCTCAAAAAACTCTATCTCTTTTTGAAGTGTATCTAAAAAAAATTTAATCTCATCCAAATCAAAATCAAGACTCTCAAAACCAACAGAACCAAATCCAAACCGATGATTTGTAATCTTTTGCATCATTCTTCTTGCATCTTCGGCTAATTTTGAAGCAAATGCCAAAGCTGAACCAAAACCTGCATCATTTGGGATAAATCCAACATCTGTTAAATGATGAATAACTCTCTCAAGCTCAAGTAAAAATGCATGTTGTTTTTGCAACTCTATAGGCAACTCTTCATCCATAGCTTGAAGATAAATATCTCTTAGGGCTATTTGATAAGCTATAGTTTCATTTCCGCTTATTCGCTCGATTATCGGTTTTGCTTCATCTAGTGTTTTACCCTCTAACATCTTTTCTATGGCTCTGTGTTTATAAAAGTGTCTCACTTCAAGATGAAGCATCCTCTCTCCGGCTTGAGAAAAATGAAAATGTCCCGGCTCGATTATCCCTGCATGTATAGGTCCTACACTTACTTGAAAAACACTATCTCCATCTATTGTTTCATATTTATAAGGTTTAAACTCGCTATGTTTTATCTCTTCTTTTGTAAAATCTTTTAGCATAGGATGGGTATCATTTGGAAATCTTTCATGATGAAGTAACTCTCTTGTGTCAAATCCATCAATAATTTTTATACCAAAATCATCTTGCATTTTTCTCTCAAACCATATAGCACTAGGGTATTTGAAAGAGATAGTTTTTACAAAAGGTTTTTCTTTTGAAATTTTTTCTTTTTGTATCTCATCTTCATAAACACTTACCAATTCAAAATAATCTTTTTTATCTTTTAGATATCGTGCTATAAATCTCATGATATTCCTTTTAGATAATTCATAACGCTAGGAGTTAAAAGCAAAATAAGAGAGATAGCAAAAATAGCCAAAGAGATTAACTCACTTGTATAAACAATTTTCTCATTCTCTTCCCCTTCATATTTCATATCTTGATAAATCTCTACAAATTTATAAAAAATTATACTAAGCAAAACAAGAAGTATAAAGATAGCTCCAAGCATTTCTAAAAGATAATCACTCTGTTTTGCTAAATCGATCATAGAGCCAAAACCATATAATTCACTAAAAAACATAGGACTTGGAGGCAAAGAGATAACAGCTAAGAAAAAGAGTGAAACCAAAACCCAAAAAACAACCCCTTTTTTACCTTTGTAGCCTCTTAATGCACCTTGCATTTTGTATTTGCCATTTGATTCTAAAACACCAGTAGATAAAAACAAAGCCGGTTTTAAAAATGCATGAGCTCCAAAATGAAGCAGTGCGGCAAATGTTCCTCCACTTACCCAAAAAAGTGCTATTAAAGCCATATGCTCTATTCCACTTAAACTAAAAAGTCTCATAAAATCTTTTACTCTAAAGATTAAAAAACTCACTATAAAAATAGTTAAAATCGTATATGTAAAGATAAATATAAATGTATAGTGATAATTTATAGCCATAGCTATTTTGCTAAATCTAAAAAATCCAATAATTACAGTTGATTCTAAAATACCGCTAAAAAGTGCGGCAACCGGATAAAAAGATGCTCTTTCTATATTTGCAAGCCATAAATTCATAGGGAAAAATCCCATTTTTATAAACATACCTACACTTACTATCGCAAATCCGATATTAAATAAAAATGAAGCTTTTATATCTTTTGCATGAGATAAAAGCAAATCAAAACTCATAGCATCTTCACCCAAAATAGGTTTCGCACTTGCATATATCAAAATAATCCCAAACAATACTAACGATATCGCTACAGCTCCTACTATCATATAGTTCCAAGCCTCTTTATGAGCCATATTTGAGTGATTTGTCTTAATCATATAAACCGTTGAGAGAGTTGCAAGTTCTAATCCTATCCAATAAATACCCATATTGTTTGAAAGTATCGAGAGAATTAGCCCCACCCAAAAAGTTGCAAAAAATCTATAAAATCTTCTATATGCATTTTTGGTTACCTTAACATGTTTTTCTATCGTCATCAGTGCAAGTGCTACAGCTATACCAACTATGGATGATACAAACAAAATATAAGCACCCAAATCATCCACTACCAAATAATCCCCAAGCAAATTATATGGTTTTTCAAGCATAAGAAGTTTGGTTGTCGGAATAAGAATCAAAAATGCTATAAATGCTAAAACTTTTTTTGTTCTTTCACTTTTCATAAAAGATAAGATAAAAATCACAACAGATGGAAAAAGTAACAATTCAAGCATTTTTTAATCCTTCACGATGAAACAGTAGATTGATAACAACGATAGCCATCATCAAATCAAAAAATATACCAAGTTCTACAAGCATCGGCATTCCGTTTGTTGCAGTGATACCTAGTAAAAAAAGTGCATTTTCCATACTTAAAAATCCCACAATTTTCGGTGCTATATTTTTATGCTCCATCATAAGTAAAAGTGATAAAAACAAAGATGATATACTCACTGCTACATAATTTGTATGATTATGTATCATTAATGTTATAGGCTCTGCTAAATAAAATGTAAAAACCAAAATAGCTGGTATGAAAATCACAGCATATTGCACTTTAATCTCAGGAGTAATTTGACGAATAAGATGAAATTTTTGACTCAAATATTTAAGAGTATAAGGAATTACAAGAGCTTTTAAAACAATAGTAGCAATACCAGTAATTAGCATAGCGGTATCATCAAGCTCTTTTGAGATGCTAAGAGCTAAAAGCCCCAAAGTCAATGAGTTTAGCGAATACCAAAAAAGCAATCTATAAAGTCTTGTCGTAAATAAAGAGGTGATTAGTGTTGCTAAAAATACACCTATTAGAAAATCAACCATATTCTAAGCTCCCAATACATAAAAAGTAATCAAAGATAAAAATGCAAAAACTATTGCAATCCCTAAAAGATTTGGCACTTTAAAGAGTCTTAGTTTTGCAGTATTTACTTCTAAAATAGCCACGCTAAAAGCTACCCCAAAGAGTTTTAATACAAACACAACGATAGCCAAAATAGGAGATAATTCCATACCAAAAGGGATAAACAAAGAGACAAACAAAGACGCAAAGATAATAAACTTAATAGATGAAGCCATCTCTATAATAGCAAGATAAACACCAGTAATATCCAAAATCATCGCTTCATGAACCATAGTTAGCTCAAGATGAGTTTGTGGATTGTCCACCGGTATCCTTCCGTTTTCTGCTATAAGAAGTATAAAAAAGCTAATACCGGCAAACAAAAATGAAGCCATATGCTCTTGTGGAAAATGCTCTGCTAGATTTACCCCTGCTTGTCCTATACCTAAGTTTCCTGCCATCATAGAGACTGAAAATATAGTTAAAACCATAGCCGGTTCAACCAAAGCTGAGATAAAAGCCTCTCTTGAACTTCCCATCCCACCAAATGCTGAAGCACTATCAAGTCCCAAAAGCATCAAAAAGAATGTAGAAAGAGATATAAGCCCCGTGATAGTAAAAGCATCAACAAAACTTACATAATATGCACCCTTTACAACAGGTGGCAAAAAGAACATAGTAACAATCAAAGGCGATAAAACCAAAAACGGTGCATAAGTTGTTATAGCACTTGCTTCTTGGGATATGATAGTCTCTTTTTTTAAGAGTTTAGAAAAGTTTCTATACCCTTGAAATATAGATGATGGTCTTTTATAAAGCAAAATCATCTTCAAACTTGTTATAAAAGATAACAATAGCGGTGCCAAAAGCAATAAAAGTAAAATAGTTCCTATATAATAAATCATTTTTTATCTCCGATAATAAGAACTTTTATAGATATCATCATAACTATCGATTCAAGTGCAAAAGTAGCCCATGAGAATTGATGTGCGAAAATTCTATAACTAAACAAAACCATAAGCATAAGATTAAATATCATAGCTGCATATCTTGTTTTTTCAAAATGTGCTAACCTATAAATCCAATAACTAAATCTATTTGTCAATTTTTTAGCACTCTCATAAAGCGATACTTCAAATAAAGGAACAACATGCACCTCATAGGAAGCATCATAAAATTTTGTTTCATGATCTGCTACATGCTCTTTATGAATATGCTCTTTTGGTTTATAAAGCCACTCAAAAAATCTTCTAATAGGTCCGGCAAAACCTGTTGCTGAGTATTGAGTTTTTGCAGATGTTGTATAACCGCAACTCCAAGTTCTGTGAATCCTTGTTTTAACATCTAAAAGTTTATATCCCATCATCATAAATGCAGTTATTCCAACTAATAAAACAAACAAAATCATAGGTGAAACCACTCCACCATTTAGTGCAACTGAGTGCATATTTAAAAAAGATTGCGGAAAGATTTTTGCATAAACGGAAGTGTTGTTAAAAGAGAGTAAAACTTTATCAAACCAAAAAATATAAAAATTAGCAAAAAGCATAAGTGAGACAACTACAAGTGAGATTAAAATCATCCCTGTTTTCATCATAAAATTTACTTCATGAGCATTTTTAGCATTTTTACTTCTATGAAGCCCTAAAAATGTTATACCGTAAGCTTTTACAAAACAAGCTATTGCTAAACCTCCAGTTAGTGCTAAAGAAAATATAGCAAAAGGGATAGCAAGTTTTAAACTTGTATCTGCAAAATTAAATGAACCCATCATTGATTGAAATATCATCCACTCACTCAAAAAACCATTACTAGGTGGAAGTGCAGAGATACTAATAGATGCAAGTAAAAAAGTAAGTGCTGTTATAGGCATAGATTTTATAAGCCCTCCATATTTTTCTATATTCTTAGTATGGGTTTGATGAAGAATACTTCCAGCTCCCATAAATAGCAATGATTTAAAACTCATATGATTAAATGTATGAAATAGTGCCGCTATAAAAGCAAAACTACTTAGAGTTTTTAAGCCCATAGTATCAAAAATCATCCCCATAGCAACACCGATAAGGATGATACCTATATTTTCTATAGAGTGATTTGCCAAAAGAGCTTTTATATCATGCTCACTTAGTGCATATAACACTCCTACTACTGCTGAGATAGAGCCAATAACTAAAACAACCACACCCCATTCTAAGTGCCAAGGATATAGTACAACAAATATAAATCTCAAAAATCCATAAATAGCAACTTTTAGCATCACCCCACTCATAATCGCAGAAACAGGAGAAGGTGCTGAGGGGTGAGCATAAGGAAGCCATACATGAAAAGGAACCGCTCCGGCTTTACTTAAAAAACCAAAAACTAAAAGGAAAAACAAAAGTGTCGGATATTTAAAAGTAGAAGCTATCTCTTTCATTTGAGCAAAATCTATCTCAAGATTTCCATTTGTAACCAACAGAAAAAACATCAACAAAAACACAAATCCAAAATGTGTCATAAAAAAGTAAAATCTAGCTGATTTTATAGTTGATTTATCCTTTGTCTCAGTAAGAATTAACTGCCAACTTGTTAAACTCATAAGCTCCCAAAAAAGCAAAAATACAAGTGCATTACCAGCTACTACCACACCTACCATTGAGATAATAAATGCAAAATAGTGCAGTAGATAATGTGTTTTTCTTTTTATATGAGAGAGATACCCAAATGAATAAAAAAGATTTGGAATCACACCTAAAAAAATAAGTGCGACAAAAACTAAAGAAAGTGTATCAAATTGAAACATACTCTAACAACTCCAAAAAGATTTTTTAATGGAGGGCTGTTGATTTGAGAAAATGCAGTCCTGAATTATTTTTCGGGATTATATCTTAAAATAGATAAAAATATCATAAAACAATTGTCTTGTCTTTTATTGTTGAGATGATCTCATCTATATTATTGATATTGTTATGGTAGATTACAAACTGTTTAGCTATATCAAAAATCATATTTTGAGCTTGTATTTTTAACTCTTTATCTTCTATACCTCTTATCTCTATAACACCTGCAACACCAAATATTCGCCTTGCTAATTTACATCCTGCAAAACCTATACTATCTTGTATAATATTTTTAACAAAAGCTTTTTGATACTCTTTTAGATAATCTTTATCTATATAGTTATCAACTAAAAGTGCTGAATTTTTTTGAGAATCCCATAAATCTAAAAATTTTGTTTCAAATTGGTTTAAAATATCTTTTATAGTTTGAAGTAGCCATATTTGATACTCTTGATCTTTTGTAACTATTTTATGATGAACATAAGCACTTACCATATTTGCTATTAATGCACCTATATCAAATCCAAAAGGACCTACAAAAGCAAACTCTGGGTCAATTACATAAGTTTCATCACTATTTAACATAATAGATCCTGTATGTAAATCCCCATGAAGTAGGGCATCATTTTGGGTCATAAATTTATATTTAAGTTCTAATACTTTTGTTTTAAACTCATTATCATTGAAAATCTGATTTGCTAATGGTTGATTTTGTTTGATAGTTTCTATATTATTTGTCTCATTTTGCATAAAAGCAAAAGTAAATACAAAATCCTCTGTAAGTTTACAAAGTTCAGTGTTGCTATTGAATTTATCTATTAATTCTCTTTTTTCTTTACTTGACAGATGTAAAGAAGATGTTAAAAATAGTGTATTAGCAAGATATGTGCTAATATGATCTGCAAAATTTGAAAAATATTTTTTATCTATTAGATCATATCTTAAAATCTGATGATCGCCTAAATATTGCATAACCACTACACTCATCTCTTCACTTGTATGGTAAAGATTTGGTATAAAACTAGGTGCTATTTGTTTAAACTGCTCTAAAGCTCTTATCTCATAAGTCATCCTTTGACGACCAAGGGGAAATTCTTCCCCTACACATCTAAGATACGGAACGGCTTGTTTGACTATAAGTGATTTGGAAGGATCTTTTTTTGAAGATACTATATAAACAAAATTAAGATTGCCATCACCGATTTCAGAAGCTTCTAAATCATCATCTTCAAAAAACTTCACAACATCTTCAATACCAAGAAGATAACTTATTACACTTGTTTTATCTAAAATTTTGTATTGCATAATCATCCTTTATAATGCAATAGAAGTTTATACTCTACAGCTTCCTAATTTGTTGATTTTTTCTACTCTATTAGCATGTCTTCCACCCTCAAATGAGTGAGAATCCCAAGCATCTACAATAGCTTCAACCATACCATAACCTAAAACTCTTTCGCCCAAACATAAAACATTTGCATCATTATGCTCTCTTGCCATTGCTGCACTATAAGTATTGTGACAAAGTGCAGCTCTGATACCATCAAATTTGTTAGCACTCATACTCATACCTAAGCCTGTCCCACAAATTAATATCCCTTTGCTATCTTCATTTGTCAAAACTGCTTCACAAACTTTTGCTGCAAAATCTGGATAATCAACTCGATCTTTGTTGAATGGTCCTAAATCTTCAACAGTATGTCCTTTTTTCTCAAATAACTCTTTTACAAATTTTTTTATCTCTATACCTGCATGATCTGCACCTATAAAATATTTCATTAGTATATCCCTTTTTGATGATTTGCTTTTTGTTTTGTATATTTTGTATTTTCCAACTCTTTTGGAGTTTGAAATACTCTATCCCATCTTATTTTTTTGTTTTTATCCCAGCTAAAATATATAAACCAAGGTGTTCCTACTATATATTTGTATGGCACTGTTCCCCAAAATCTACTATCGTTACTGTGATCTCTATTATCACCCATCATAAAAAATTCCCCTTTAGGAACTTGAATAGGTAGCATATTGAAAATTGGTTGATAAGGGCTTGTAGCTGGAGTAACAGAACTATCATGATGTATCCCTGGATGTTGTGCTACATAAGGTTTTTTGACAAATAACATATCGTTTAATTGAACTATATTTTCTTTTTTGTAGTGAGATTTGATATATTTATTGCCCTCGTGAGGATGTAAATAAAGATCTTTATTCTGGACAAATAATATATCTCCACCATTTGCTACACATCTTTTTACATAATGCACTTTAGGATTTCCCGGATATCTGAAAACTACAATATCTCCTCTTTTGGGTTTTGGTCCATCTATTAAGTGTCTATCACCTCTAAAATCAGGTAATATTTTTAACTCTAGCCAAGGAATAGTCGGTGTTGGTATCCCATAAGCGAATTTTTTTACAAATAGCATATCTCCTACTAAAAGAGAATTTTTCATACTTCCGCTTGGTATTACAAAAGCTTGTGCTAGAAAAAATATGATACTTAGAACTATTACTACTGTTCCCGTCCAAGTTCCTGACCAATTATAAAGTTTTTTTAAAAAATTCATTCTTACTTTCCATTTGTTTTTGCTAATCTAATTTTTGCAGCTTTGATAGTGTTTTTAAGTAGCATTGCAATAGTCATAGGTCCAACTCCACCTGGCACAGGGGTAATATATGAACATTTTGAATTAACATTTTCAAAATCAACATCACCTACTAATCTACCATCATCTAATCTATTGATACCAATATCGACAATAATAGCATCATCTTTTACCATATCTTCTTTGATAAGATTTACAACCCCAACTCCTACACAAATAATATCAGCATTTAAAGTGTGTTTTTTAAGATCATCTGTGAAAATATGACATATCTCTACTGTAGCATTGGCATTTAATAGTAGTGTTGCCATAGGTTTTCCTACAATATTACTAGCACCTACTACACATACATTTTTACCTTTTGGATCGATATTGTATTCTTTTAGAAGTTCCATCACTCCATAAGGTGTAGCAGGGATAAATCCATCAAGTCCTGCTGTTACTCTTCCTACATTGTAAGGGTGAAAACCATCTACATCTTTAGCTGGATCGATAGCCTCAAGTATAGTAGTGGTATCAATATGTGCTGGAAGTGGTAGCTGAACTAAGATACCGTCAATGTTTGGATTGTTATTCATCATATCGATTATCTCTAAAATATTCTCTTGACTTATGCTTTCTGGCATCTCGTGAGCTATAGAGTATATTCCAGCTTTTTTACAAGCATTACTTTTCATTTTTACATAAGTGGCACTAGCTGGATCACTTCCTACTAATATTACTGCTAATCCTGGTGTAATACCATCTTTTTGTAACTGTATGACATCATTTGATACTTCTTGTGCGATTTTATTTGATAAGGCTTTTCCATCAAGGATAGTCATAAATCATCTCCTAGTTATAATTATTGTCGCTTATTATATCTAATTAATTATACAATATTGATAAATGTTCAGATAATGGATGATGTTTTTAGTAATTTGTTATCTATTTTATTTTAAGTTCATTGCAATTTAACTCTTGTATGTTTATTTTTTAAATTGCAGTATGTATCCCCATCGAGGGTGATGGGAGTGAGAGAAATTTTTAGTTACTATTTTTAAACCAATTTTTTATCTCTTGTAAGAGTCCAAGCTGATGTATGTTTGATAAATCCTATTTTTGGATAATACTCTGTCGCATCTGGAGCAGATAGCAATATGATTTTGCATTTATCATTCAATTGTTCTTGGACTTTAGATATAAGTTGTTTTCCTATGCTATTTTTTTGATACTTTTGATCTACTGCTAAATCAGATAAATAACAACAATAATTAAAATCTGTTACTGCTCTTGCAATTCCAATGATTTTATTATCTATTGTTGCAGTTACTATTATATCTGCATTGTCAATCATACCTTTGATTATTTTTAAATCATCAATAGGTCTTCTTTTTCCTAAAGTTGAGCGATTTAGTATATTTATAAATTCATCAGTTGTAAGTTTTGGATTTAGTTTGTATTGTATATTCAATTTTGCTTTCCTTTCATATAACGCCTGAGTTGAATTACTTAAAAATAAATTATCAAAATAAAAGCCTTAAACCACCGCAGTATAGCCTTGTTAGTTCCTACGATTTCAGGAAACTTTTTGCTATCGCAAAACCGCTATTCGCTAGTTTTGTTAGACATTTTGACTATCCAAATACAACATATCAGGACAAAAATCTTGACCATTTTGCCATTGAACACTATCCATAAAAGGCTTTACATTTTTAAAATAACTTTTATCTTTTAGTTGTTTAAAAAATCCTTTTTCAAGATATGGTGTTACATCAAATATCTTAACTTCATCGTTTGTAAAAGTTAAAACTAATTTGTAATCATCTGTTGGTTTAACATCTTTAACTCTTGGATACATAATTTTTATTTTACTATTGATTCAATATCTGTAATAATTTTACTTATATTTTCAATAGCATCTTTATCTTTTAAATATTTTGCTAATGAAATATAATAACATTGGTTATGTTCATCTTTATAGTCTAACGGTTTAAATGATTTTATAATATTTTCTTCTTGAATATCATCTAATGTTTCTTTATTTATTGCTATTTGGATAGGTTGCTTAGTCTTATTCCAGCAACTATAATCAACACCAATAAATATATTGTCATTTGTAGGTAATGCAAACATATAATATTCATCATTATCAATAATTTCTGCTTTGAATTTATTAGCCAATTTGTCAGTAATAATAATATTTATTCTATTGTCTTGCCAAAAGTGTTTAGAGGACAATACAGGATAAATATCTCTATAATTATTATGATTGTATATTATATAATTTTGCTCTCGTAATTTTTCACCTACACTTTGAATATTGGAACTATTAAAAGCAGGTTTTAAAGTATTTATAAGTAGTACCTCTGCTTTTTCTATAAAATTATTTTCATCAGAACTAATATCCTTGTCATAAGAAAATATTGTTCCTAAGTAAATTTTAACATTTTCATCATCTTCACCATTTTTTATAACCCATCTATTTTTTAATCTACTTTTAAAACCATTTTGGTTTTGAGTTCTACCAATATATAATAATTTATCATGACCATATAAAGGGTGTGTTCCATAAATTTGATAGATACCTATTCTATTTTCTGTATTTTCATATTTTTCTTTATCAATTTGATCTCACTATTTACCCAAGATGCAAGAAGCTTTTTTGTATTTATTAATTTTTTGATGTTCATTTTTAGATAAAGGATTTGTCAATAAATCATATTTATTATTTTTATAAATTATTGTTCCAAAAGTTGTATCTTTTGTTGAAAAACTCATTAACTTAACCTTTCAAAAAAACTGTAGCCTATCACTTTTTTTGTTTTCTTTGTCTTTATTTTATATGTTGCACCATTAAATTTAAATGATTTATAAATTTTGCCATTAGTAAAATATTTGTTTGTAACACCTATATATTTTAATTTTCGTTTACATTTTTTATATTTATAAACTGTTTCATATATCGGATTTATTTTTGATATAAGTTTTTTTGCTTTTGAAAACTTATATAACTCATTTGCTCTAACATTCTGTAATTTTATCAAAATTTTACTAAATTCTTTTTCTAATTCAAAATTTTCTAAATGTTTTACTTTCACTCCTCGTATTTTTATATACAAATGGAAGTAAAAAATATAAACTAAAATTGATTATTTTTTATAAAGTTTATATGCTATGTTACTTTAATACACAATTGAGATTATTGCCTAACGGTTGAGTACAAAAATATGTTACCCATTTTTGAGTTCTTTTTTGCTTAAACTGTTTTAAAAGTTTATAAGCAAATATAAGCTTTTTTCGGCAGAGGTGACATATTTTTGTTGCTACGCTTTGTTATATATACTTACTTAGTAACAGTTCAAATTGTTTTCTTGGTATTTTTAATTCTAATTTATCTTGTATTATATCGTTTAGTCTATGATTAATCTCTATTAAATCAATTCCTTGTTCCATACCACTATGAATATATGGTAACATTTGATTCATTGAAGCTAATACTTTTCTATTATCAGTTTTAGAAAATTTTATGTTTTCCATACTTTCCAAAATAACTTCAAATTTCTTTTGTTCAAATCCCATATTTAACATAATCTTAAAAATATTTTGTTTTATAATTTCAGAGAAATCTCTAAAATCATTTTCTTCAAAGCCAAATAAATAAAATGAAAATAATGTTTTATCGTTTGTTAATAATACTCCATATATTTCACCATAGTCTAAGATATTACAATGCCAATTTTCAATATCCTCGTTTGTATTTGATACTTTAGAACTGTCTATATTTTTTATTTTTAAAATATCTAATAATTTTTTTGTACATTTTAAATTCATTTTATTTGTATGCTCCTTTGTATATATAACGACCAACTTAAGCGGACAAGTTACCCCTAAGCCTAAATTAGCATCACTTTAAAACTTATTTTGAAATTATAGCTAAAAAGTGCTTAAATATCGCTGGGGTAACTTGTTCGCTTCTGGGGTTTGTTATAAGCTGTATTATTTCTTATAAAGTCTATGAAAAATACTATAAATATTGATAATATTAATGAGGTTACAAAAGTAACTATTACTATTAATTTTTTCCTTGGTGTATTAATAGGATTATCGTTTATTTTAA
>CAJXII010000006.1 GCA_913054415.1 uncultured Arcobacter sp. | reverse complement strand
AAAATGAACCCCCTCAAAAAAGGCATCCATACTGTAGATTTTATCTCCTACTATAGCCCCATCATCTCCGATATATCGGGAACTCAACTTTTTTATTAAATAATCTTACTTTTTGTTCCAATTCTATTTCTTTATAGTGGTGTAACCTATAATTGATTTCATTTCTTATTTCAGATTCTTTTATTTCATTATCAATAGTATATTTAAAAAGGAGGTCTTTATTCTTTACTTGTACAATATCTAATAAATTCTTTAATTTTGTATTATCCCAAGTTTTAATATAAGAAAAATTACTTTTTAATTTTTTAAATTCTCTTAAATGTGAAGTTTCACCATTATTATCTTCAGGGACGTTGTATAAACAACTATTTTTATCATATGTTAGATATTTATTAAAATTTTTTGCTTTATATATATAAAAATTTCCAACTATTCTATTTAAAATTTGTGTCATATAAAAATTAGAATAATATATAGTTACAAATCCCCAACTCCAATAATTCTTTTGAAATAGTAAGTCTGATGATAGCTTATTTAATATAACCTTATCTAGTAATTTTACAATATCATTTAATAAATAAGCATCTAATGAATAATCATTAGCTTCAATTACAATATCGTTTATAAATCTACTGTCTGACATAGTGTATTCAGAAAATTTATCTGTAAACTTCTCAAACACTTATAAATCTACCTTATACTTATTATCATCTTTAATTTTATCTTTTACTTCTTTTATAAATCTTTTCGCAAAACTATCTTGAGCTTTTATTCCGCCACCTACTGAATTTGCTAGTTCATTAAGATTAAGTTCTTGAACATTTGATAATACATAAATTATACTATTTTCCTTAAAATTATTATGTATTGTATTAACAACATCAAAAACACCATCTATAGCTTTTAGTAAACCACCTAATATAGTTGTTTTAAATAGTATTTTTTCATCCCAATCATTTTCAAATACAACTTTAATTGCATTAAAATAATTAATTAATATTTTCAATTGATCATTATAAGAATATCCTTTAAATTTACCATCAGTATAATTGATATATTTTTTTATTATACCAACCAATTGTGATAAATTTATTTTACCTCTTTCTTCGCCAGTTTCTGCTATTAAGTCTTTTAAGGATGAGCTTTCATCTCTATTTAAATCCTTTACTAATTCTGTGGCTTTTTGTTCAGATGTAATTACTTCGCCATCTAAATTTGCTCGTATATCTTCGTCAGAAGTTGCACTAATAAGATCTAAATATAAAGCACTAGGTAACGAGGTTTGGGTTTTATTAATTGTAATAAAAAGTCTAGCTTGATATTTTGGTTCTAAACCACCTATACCTATAATTATTAATGGAAAATTAATGTCATATTCATAAGCACCTTTTAAACGATGTTGACCATCAATTATTAATCCTTTTGTGCCATCTTCATCATTAATTGTTAATGTATTGGTATTGAAGTTTATATTATCTAATGCAATTAATATACTATTTGGTAATAAAGAAGGATAAGAATTTTCACTCTTTCCACTTAGATAAGATACAATCTTTTTAATTTTTGTATCTTTTACAATTCTTTGATAACCTTTTTCTTTATCTTCATATCTTCTTGATACTTCAAAATTATTATAAACTTCACCTGCATTTAATGTAAAAATATATAAAGGAATGTCATTTTGTTTGATTTTTATGCAATTTTTAATTACTAAACTAGCCATTATTTCTCCTAAAACTTCTTATTAAAACTTCACTAATTTTGCCGCGACTATTACTTTTGCTATTAATAAATCTATTTGCTTGAACAAAGTTAATATCATATCTTTTATATAGATTTTTTATAAAATCTGTATCAGAATTACTATGCAAAACAAAGCAATCATTTTTACCTAATTCTTCAAATATATTAAATAATTCTTTTTGTTTATCATCTAAAAATTCATTTTCATCATAAGCTGTAAAACTTGAAGTTACATTTAATGGATAGTATGGTGGATCAAAATAGATTAAATCATTTTTATTGGTATTATTAATTACTTCCGTGAATGGTTTATTTGATATTATTGCATTTTGCAATGCTTCACTTGCACTTAAAATTGCATCCCTATCTGCTATATTAGGGTTCTTATAACTTCCAATTGGAGTATTAAAATATCCTTTTTTATTTACTCTATAAAGTCCATTAAAACAAGTTTTATTAAGGTATATAAATCTTGTTGCTCGTTCAATTTTTGTTAAAGTTTTAAATTTTTCAGTACGATCAATCTCCCTAATTTCATAATAAAATTCTTTGCTATGTTTTTCTTTAAAATTTTCAAGATTATTTATTAATTCATTGGGATTATTTTTAACTACGTTGTATGTATTTATTAATTCAGAGTTTATATCTGAAAGATATATATTTTTATCTTTCAATAAACCTTGTGAGTATAATTCAAAAAATACTGCTCCACCGCCTAAAAATGGTTCATGATAGTTTTCAAATTTTTTTGGAAATTTTTCTAATAATTGAGCTAATAAACCTCTCTTACCACCAACCCACTTTATAAATGGTTGACACTTTTTTGTATAAATGGTATTTATTCTTGCATTCATTACTAAATATCTCCTTAATTGTTTTATATTATACTATAAATATTCATAGGAACAATTTAAGTCTTAATTTTTATTAACAGCTATCATCTAACGGCAATCTTGAGGGACATGGCGATATTACGGCTTGAACATTTAACTTTTAAAATATCTTTATGCGATACTTAATAGCTTGATATTTTCGCAGATTAGCCTTGTTCCTCTCCTAGTATTTGTTATACATTTAGTCCATTTCAAGAGTTCTATATTCTCCAGTATTATAATCATATACTTCTACTTCCGTAGATCCTCCATAACTTTCAACTGATTGAACTTCCACGTCCTTGTATTCTCCTGATCCATAATCATATATTTCTATATCATTACCACTTCGCACTAAATTTCCTGAGTCAATTTCTACATAACTACTTTTATCATAATCATAACCATCCCACGCATTTAGTGATATTCCTATAAATATGAACAAAAATATTTTTTTCATTTCGTTACCTCCATTGTATAACTATTTATTCAACACACATTTTATACAAAACAGCCTTAAATTTCACAATTAATCATACATAATTAATGTTCGTTTATCAAAATTAATAATATGCGATAAATAAAGGCTTGACTAATAATTTATTTAAAAAGTATGTCAAATTGACATACTTTTTAAATAAATTAAATATTTCTGATATAATTTTAAGAACCTTAAAACAGTAATAAAACTGCATTATGTTCGTGTATTTGGTTAAAATCGTGATAATAATGCATTTTGTTAAATATATTTGTAAAGGAGAAAATCATTATGGGTAAAAAATTATTAGATATTATGAGAGATAAAATTCGTTTCAAGCATTATAGTTATTCTACAGAAAAAACTTATCTATATTGGTCGAAAAAATATATTTTATATCACAATAAAAAACACCCCAAAGATATGGGAAAAATTGAAATAGAACAATTTTTAACACATCTTGCAATTGATAAAAATGTATCACCAACTACACAGAATCAAGCTTTCAATGCACTTTTATTTTTATATCAAGAGATATTGAGCATATCGTTAAAAGATGAAAATATTCAAGCACTAAGAGCAAAAGAAAAGAAACATATTCCAGTGGTTTTGAGTATAGAAGAGGTTAAACAAATTATAATAAACACTACAGGTATCTATCAACTTATGTTAAAACTAATGTATGGTTGTGGTCTTAGAATGAGTGAGCTTTTGAATCTTCGTATAAAAGATATAGATTTTTCTTATGATAAAGTTTATATTTGGGATAGCAAGTCTCAAAAAGATAGAACAATACCACTTCCAATAATGATAAAAGATGAGCTAAAAGTGCAGATTAAAAAAGTAAAAGAGATACATGCTCAAGATATTAAAAATGGATTTGGAAATGTTTACTTGCCATATCAATTAGAGAAAAAATATCCAAAAGCAAAGTTTGAAACTAAATGGCAATATCTTTTCCCTATGAATAATATTTCGCAAGACCCACGAACTAAAGAGTTTAAAAGGCATCATATTTTGGATGTAACATATAGTAGAAATATAAGAACCGCAGTTAAAAAAGCAAAGATAGATAAACGAATATCTGCTCATACTTTTCGACACTCTTATGCAACCCATTTACTTCAAAAAGGAACAGATATACGAAGTATTCAAGAGTTGTTAGGTCATAAATCTATTGAAACAACTATGATATATACACATGTAGTTAAAGAATTAAACAAAGATGAGATAAAATCTCCATTAGATTTTTAAGGAAAAACATGGCAAAGAAAAAAACAGTTATTTATGAGTGTCAGCATTGTGGAGAACAAAGCACAAAATGGTTAGGAAAGTGTCCTAGTTGTGGTGGTTGGGATAGTTTTGTTGAACTAACAGTTCAGCAACAAGAGATATTAAAACAAACCGCAAAAGTTACCAACGAAAAGAGCAAAGCAATATCGATTACCCAAATAGAACAAGATAATATTACTAGATTTTCAACATCCAATGATGAGTTTGATCTAGTTTTAGGTGGTGGTGTAGTTCCAGGTAGTCTTACACTTATAGGTGGATCTCCTGGAGTTGGTAAATCTACATTACTACTAAAAGTAGCGGGTAATATAGCAAAATCTGGCAAAAAAGTTTTATATGTTAGTGCAGAGGAGTCAGCGGGGCAGATTAAGATTAGAGCCAATAGATTGGATGCCAATGAAGAAAATCTATTTTTATTATCTGAAATATCGCTAGAAGCTATAAATGATGAGCTTTTAAGAGATGATTATGAGGTGGCGATAATAGATTCTATCCAAACAATATATTCTGATAATCTCACATCAGCACCAGGAAGTGTATCACAAGTAAGAGAGATAACTTTTGAGTTAATGAGAAAAGCAAAAGAGTCGCAAATTGCTATGTTTATCATAGGTCATATTACAAAAGATGGTGCTATTGCTGGTCCTAGAGTATTGGAGCATATGGTAGATACTGTTTTATATTTTGAGGGTGAGATAAGTCATGAATTAAGAATGTTAAGAGGCTTTAAAAATAGATTTGGTAGCACAAGTGAAATAGGTATTTTTGAGATGACACAAAGTGGATTGCAAAGTGCCAAAGATATCAATAAAAAATTTTTTACAAAATCAAAAAATCAAAGTGGAAGTTGCCTAACAGTAGCTATAGAAGGGAGTAGGGCATTGATTTTGGAAGTTCAAGCACTTGTGAGTGAAAGTTATTTGCCAAATCCAAAACGAAGTGCGACAGGTTTTGATACCAACAGATTAAATATGCTTTTAGCACTACTTGAGAAAAAATTAGATTTACCACTAAACCAATATGATGTATTTATAAATATAAGTGGCGGTATGAAAGTCAAAGAAAGCTCTTGTGATTTGGCGGTTATTGCTGCTATTATTAGTAGTTTTAGAAATCGTCCTATCTCAAAAGAGTCTGTGTTTATAGGTGAAGTAAGCTTAACAGGGGAGATAAAAAATGTGCATGGTATGGAAAATAGATTAAAAGAAGCATCATCACAAGGTATTAAAAAAGCTATAATTTCTCAAAAACCAAAAAATAAAATCGACCTAAAAGTGTTTGCAGTAGATGAAGTTTCCAAAATGATTGAGTTGTTTTAATTTGTTGTTAGTGATATTTAGATAAAATAGCGAAGTTTTTAAAAGGGGAAAATATGACAAGAGATATGTGTGCAGATGTAAAGATGGAAGAGAGTTATATGAGAATGAGTATCGAGTATAACAATGATGATAGTAGAAAAAAAATTCAAGATGCTATAGTTAAAGTGGAAAAAGAGACAGGAATTTATCCTACAATCATAAGAAGAGCTATAAGTGAGCATTGTGGAAATATATCTGTTGAGTTTGATACAGAGGGTGTAGGTAGAGAAGCTGGTGATTTTTGTGAAGATGTATTGAAAACTTTGGGCATTGACCATTGCGGACTATAAGCTTAGAAAATCAAACCTCTTTTGAGGTGGATATTGATTTTTTAGAAAAAATATCTAATTTTATCACATCAAAAGAGATAGAATTAGTAGTAGTGACAAACTCAACTATTGCAGAGATAAATCTACAATCAAGGGGGATAGATAAACCTACTGATGTTTTGAGTTTTCCTTATGAAGATATGCCAAATGCACCTTTGGGGTCTATTGTAATATCTGTGGATTTTGTAAAAGAAAAAGCAAACTTATATGGGCATAGTTTTGGCAATGAGTTTGCTTTGTTGTTTATACATGGGTTGTTGCATATTATTGGTTATGATCACGAGATAGATGATGGCCAACATAGAGCAAAAGAGGAAGAGTTGATAAAATATTTTAATCTTCCTGATAGTTTGATAGTTAGAAATAGTTAATAACGGAGTAATAATAGTGGATTTTATAATATTTATAGTTTCTATGGCAGCATTGATATATGGAGCTGATTTTATAGTAAAAGAGAGTGAAAAAATAGCACTTCATTTTAATATCTCACCATTTATCATAGGAGCTACACTAATAGCTCTTGGGACAAGTTTACCTGAGATGGCAGTTAGTATGAGTGCATCATACAAAGGCAACGGAGATATTGCAGTTGCCAATGTAATTGGAAGCACAATTTTTAATATTTCACTTGTTTTGGGTGCGGTATTTCTTTTGGCAAAAAATATCAAGCCAACTAGAGATCTTTTTGCTAAAGATTCATCATGGTCACTATTTCCAATATTGATATTTATACTTATGGGATATGATGGCCAACTCAGTAGATTTGATGGGGCTTTGTTCTTGATCCTTATGGGTGCTTATGTGATATTTTTGATCCAAAGCAATCAGATGGAAGAGTTGGATGATGACTTAACTAAAGAGAAATTTGCTTGGAGTAAAAGTTTGGCACTACTTGCTGTTGGATTTATATTTGTAGTAGGTGGAGCAGATTTTGCTATAGATAGTGCTGGTAATATTGCCAAATCATTTGGGGTTAGTCAATGGATAATTGGTCTATTTTTAGTAGCATTTGGGACAAGTTTACCAGAACTTGTAGTAAGTATAAAAGCAGCACTAAACAACAATGCCGATATGGCAATAGGTGCTATTATAGGAAGCAATGTAGCAAATTTTACTATGGTGCTAGGACTTAGTGCTATTATCAATCCTCTAAATGTAGATCTTCATGCGAATTTTTTTGATATTTTAGCAGCTTTGATTGTATCTGTGATGTTGGTATTTATAACTGCTAACAAACTTTATAATAAAAGTGCAGGGTTAGTTTTGATGACTGTTTTAGCTTTGATTATATCGCATAGTTTTTAGATGAAGTAGGGTTATAAATGTATAAGATATGGTTTCTTTTATTTTTTATAACCTTTGGATTATCAAAAGATTTTACAGTAGCTTCATACAATGTAGAAAATCTTTTTGATCTAAAATATGATGGCACAGAATATAAAGAGTTTAGACCAAGTGCCAAAGGTTGGAATAGATATAAATTAAATAAAAAATTACAAAATATCTCAAAAGTGATAAATAACTTAGATGCTACAATTATAGCTTTGCAAGAGATAGAATCACAAAAAGCTTTTGAGTTACTAAAAAAAAGAGTTCCAAAATATAAATACGGTATATTTAAAAAAAATAAAAAAGCATCTATTGGGTTAGCTTTTTTAAGTAAATATCCGATTGTAGATACAAAGCTTATCCAAATAGATAAGTTTGATAAATATGCTAGACCATTGCTTGTAGCTACATTTAATATCCAAAATCATACATTTAAAATTATCAATAACCATTGGAGATCAAAAAGAGCAAGAGAAAATGAAAGGGTAAAATATGCTTTTGCATTGCAACAATACCTTTATGATCTAAATAGATATGATGATTATATTTTAGTTGGGGATTTTAATTCAAATTATGATGAGTTTAAGACTTTTAAATATGATAAAAAACTTAACAACACTTACAATCTTACAGGAATAAATGATATTTTGCGAACATCAATAGATGGACACTATATCCTAAAAGATGATATTATCCAAAACAAAAGCGATTCTATACATTACAACCTTTGGTTTGAGCTACCAAAGGATAAAAGGTTTAGCTATAAATTTGGTCACGATAAAGAAACACCTGATAATATAATATTGCCACATAGTTTATTTGACAATCAAAATATCTCTTATGTGGATCATAGTTTTAGAGTTTTTGCCCCTAGATATCTATATCTACATGGTAAGATAAATAGATGGAACAATAGTAGTGGTTACTCTGATCATTTGCCAATAATCGCTAAATTTTCTACACAGAAACAAACATATCAGATTAAACAACCTAGATTAAAAATATCAAATATTACCAAAATTCATCAGCTATATAGTAGTGAAAATCTATCTTATCCTATAAAAATAGATGATGCTGTAGTGATATATAAATATAAAAATAATGCAATTATCAAACAAAAAAACGATAGAGCTATTTATCTGTTTGGTTGTGCAAATAGTTTAAAGTTGGGATATAGTTATAGTTTAGATATAGATAAAACTGATAGATACAACCAACTACTTGAGGTTTTAGATATTAGCAATATAGATATAAAAAGAAAATGGACCAATTATAAAAGATTGTATATCAATGCCAAATCTATAAAAAAGTTAGATTTACCTTATATCAATGAAATCGTAACCAATCTAAATGGTATCTACAAAAGAAAATATCTATATTTTGACAATAAAAAGATTAGACTCTATTTCCCTAAAAACTTTAGGCATTTTAAAAATGGCACAAAGCTTTTGATCAAAACAGGGCATATTACTATTTTCAAAGGTAAGATACAGATATCTATACATAAAAAAGATGATTTAGAAGTGATCAGATGATAAAACATATTTTTACAAATAGTGCGGGGATATTAGTATCAAGAATATTAGGACTTGTAAGAGATCTGCTTATGGCATCTATTTTGGGAGCAAATATCTATAGTGATATATTTTTTGTAGCTTTTAAGTTGCCAAATCTATTTAGAAGAGTTTTTGCTGAAGGTGCTTTTACCCAAAGTTTTATACCTGCTTATGCTCAACATAAACATAAGGTTTGGTTTAGTTCTATTATATTTTTACAGTTTTTAGCTTTTATTATATCTCTAAGTATAGTTGTAACTATTTTTGCACCATTTGTTACAAAGGCTATTGCTATAGGATTTGATACTAAAAGTATTGAACTAGCTTCCCCTTTGGTTGCTATATGTTTTTATTATTTGCCTTTGATATTTATAGTTACATTTTTAGCTGCTTTGTTGCAATATAAACATCATTTTGCCACCACATCTTTTGCTACAGCTTTGCTTAATATTGCACTAATAGTTGCTTTAATTATATCTAAAGAGTATGATAAATACACTATTGTTTTTTATCTTAGTTGGGCGGTAATAGTTGGTGGTGCTTTGCAAGTTTTAGTTCATATTGTAGCTATTAAAAAGCTAAAAGTTCGTTTTTTTCTTATCTCATTTAAGAAATTAAAATCTAAAAAATTTACCAATAATAAGTTTTATCATCAGTTTTATCCAGCTATATTTGGAAATAGCACAGCACATATATCGGCTTTTTTGGATACTTGGTTGGCATCATTTTTAGTAAGTGGGAGTATTAGTTATTTATATTATGCAAATAGAGTTTTTCAGTTACCTTTAGCTTTGTTTGCTATTGCTACATCAGTTGCACTTTTTCCTATGGTTGCCAAATCTATAAAAAACAATGATGAACAAACAGCATTAAAATATCTAAGAAAAGCTTTTATTGTTTTGAGTTTATTATTATTTGTAGCTACTTTTGTAGGTATAGTGTTTGATAATTTTATCGTGTGGTTATTATTTGAAAGAGGATCATTTTTACCTTCTGATACAGTTCAAACAGCAAATGTTTTATCTATGTATCTTATAGGACTTTTGCCTTTTGGGTTGGCTAAACTTTTTTCTTTATGGTTATATTCACAACAAAAGCAATTATTAGCTGCTAAAATAAGTGCAAAATCATTGGCAGTTAATATTGTTTTATCTTTACTATTTATCAAACCATTTGGAGCATCAGGCTTGGCACTAGCTAGTAGTTTAAGTGGATTTGTTTTATTTCATCTGACTTTAAAAGAGTTTGGATATAATAAACTTATAATATTACTAAAAAGGTAACATACATTTGTTAGAATTCTTAAAACACTACACCTCTTACCTAAAAGAGTATAAAAGCAAACTTTTCTTAGCGGCTTTAGGTATGATAATGGTAGCATCAACAACTGCTGCTATTGCTTATATTATGAAACCACTTCTTGATGAGATATTTGTTAATAAAAATCTTACTATGTTGTATTGGTTACCTGCAGTTATAATCATAATGTTTGCACTAAAAGGTGCTGGTAATTTTCTACAAGCATACTACATGAGTTATGTGGGTGAAGATATTGTTAGAAAAGTAAGAGATAAGATGTTGTCTCATATCTTACATATGGATATGGTGTTTTTTTATAAATATCACAGTGGAGAGCTTTTAAGTAGAGTTACAAATGATATCAACAGAATACAAGGTGCAGTTTCATCAAATCTTGCTACATTTTTTAGAGAAGGACTAACTGCTATAGCACTTTTGGGTGTGGTTGTATATCAAAGTCCCAAACTAGCTTTTTTGATCTTTATAGTTATCCCATCTGCTTATATACCTGTAAGAATAATATCTAAAAAACTAAAAAATATCTCTCATATTTCTCAAGAGACTAATTCAAAGCTTGTATCCAATTTAAACGAAATATTTTCAAATATAGAGGTTATAAAAGCATATTCAACAGAGGATTTTGAATCAAATAATTTTCAACAAACAAATCAGTCATTTTTTGATATCAATATGAAATCTATCAGAGTAGGGGAGTTGGTTATCCCTATTATGGAGCTATTTGCTTCTATATCAGCTGCTGTTGTGATTATTGTTGGTGGGCAAGAGGTTATTGATGGTCATATGACAATAGGATCGTTTTTCTCATTTTTAACCGCTATGTTTATGGCAGTAGATCCTATGAGAAGAGCTAGTGTTACATATTCAAGATTTCAAGATGCATTAGCGGCTCACGATAGAATCAATGATATTTTAAATATCTCAGCAGAGGTAAAAACAGGATCGTTACAACTTGAAGATATAAAAAATATCTCTTTTGAGAATTGTTATTTACAATATGGAGATACACAAGCTTTAAAAGGTATCGATTTTTCTATTGCACAAGGGCAAAAAATAGCACTTGTTGGAAATAGTGGAGGTGGAAAAAGTTCTATTGTCAATCTGATTCTAAGATTTTTTGATACTACATCTGGGACAGTTAAGGTTAATAACCAAAACATCACAGATTTTACATTGGATTCATTAAGGGATCAGATATCTATTGTGACACAAAGAGTGTATATTTTTAATGATACTATTGCTAAAAATGTAGCTTATGGGTATGATGTAGATAGACAAAAGGTTATTGATTCACTAAAAAAAGCAAATATTTATGAGTATATCCAAACTCTTCCTGATGGTATAGATACAGTTTTAAATGAAAGTGGAACTAACTTAAGTGGTGGGCAACGACAAAGAATAGCAATAGCGAGAGCTTTATATAAAGAACCAAAAGTTTTAATCCTTGATGAAGCTACAAGTGCTTTGGATAATCAAAGTGAAGAGGAGATTATGAAAACTATTGAAAATATCTCACAAGGGATCATAACTATTATGATAGCACATAGATTAAAAAGTATCAAAATAGCAGATAAAATTTATCTATTTAAACAAGGTAAAATTGTATGTGAAGGAACTCAAGATGAGTTGTTAAATAGTTGTGATTATTTTAAGGAACTATATAATGAAGTTTGATTATAGTTCAAAAACAGGAAGAGTTTTAGCTTGGCTTTATGCTATGATAGTTGAGCATAATCTTATAAATCTTCTTAGATTAAATTTTCATAAAATATCAAATGAAGCATATCGTTCAGCACAACCTACAAGAGAACAGCTAGAAAGATATAGCAAAAAATATGGTATTAAAACTATTATCAATCTAAAAGGAAGTAATCCAAAAGGCCCTTATGCTATGTTTCAATTAGAAAAAGTTAAAGAGTTAAATTTAGATATTGTTCATGTAGGTATTAAATCAAGGGGTATTCCACATCCAGAGCAAATAGCTCAAGCAAAAGAGATATTTGAAACTATCCAATACCCTGTATGGATACATTGTAAAGCTGGAGCAGATAGGACTGGAATATATGGAAATCTATATCAGTATTTTAGGCAACATATACCTATTTCACAAGTTGATCAATTAAGATTTTGGCCTTATGGACATATCAAATACTCAAAAGCGGGGCAGGTTGATTTTTATTTTGAGAAGTTTTTGCAATATCAAAAAGAGCATCCAGAAGCTGAGTTTTTTGATTGGAGTCAAAATATTGCCAACAAAGAAGAGATGCAAAAAGAATTTCACTCTTCAAAATTTGCAGATTTTATCAATGATTATATTTTAAGGAGACAGTAGGATGTTTGATTATGAGTTTATAAAAAAGATTATGTTTAATTTTCAACCAGAAACAGCACACAATATAGCTGAGTGTGGATTAAGAGTATTACCATATTGTAGATTTTTAAATAACTATATGATAAAAAATAATTTTGAAGATAATGAGATTTTGACACAAACTATTTTTGGCAAAAAGTTTTATAACCCAATAGGTTTAGGTGCGGGATTTGATAAAAATGCTACTATGGTTAAATCTATGATGGCTATGGGATTTGGATATACAGAGATTGGGACAATGACACCAAAACCACAAGATGGTAATCCAAAACCTAGACTTTTTAGATATCCTCAACAAGAATCTATCCAAAACGGTATGGGATTTAATAATAAGGGTGCTTATGAAGTGATACAAAATCTAAAAAAAGTATATCCTTATGCTATCCCTATTGGTGCTAGTATTGGTAAAAATAAAATTACTCCTGAAAATATGGCTTTAGAGGATTATAAAACATTGATAAAAGGGTTTAAAGATTTAGCTGATTATCTAGTGGTAAATATATCTAGTCCAAATACACCAAATTTAAGAGATTTACAAAATGAAGAGTTTATAAAAGCGGTATTTGGTATAGCAAAAGAGATTACTAATACTCCAATTTTACTAAAAATAGCACCTGATATGAGTAGTGAAGTAGCTATTGAATTATGTCAAACTGCTATTGATAGTGGAGCAGATGGTATTATAGCTACAAATACTACTCAAGATTATTCTCTTTTACAAGATACCCCACAGTTTCAAGAGGTTGGAGAGTTTGGTGGTATTAGCGGTAAAGTTTTAAGTGACAAATCTTATGAGATTTTTGCAGATATAGCAAAAGAGTTATATGGTAAAACTACACTTATTAGTGTTGGTGGTATTAGTGATGCTAAAGATATATATAGAAGGATAAAAGCAGGAGCTAGTTTAGTTCAGATTTTAAGTGCATTTATTTTTCAAGGACCAGCTATGTGTAAAAACTTAAATCAGGAGTTGATCCAACTACTCAAAGCTGATGGATATACACATATATCACAAGCAATAGGTAGTGATTTTAGATAAATCTATCATCTGATTTGATCTTTGCAACTTCTGAAGATGTAGATTTCATCCATCCTGATTTTGTAGTTTCTTCAATATTATCAAAGTTTTCAATATATGGTTTTATATCTAATATTGGAGTTTGATCTAATAGATCAACTCCTTGTATTGTAACAATATTATCCGTAACATCTATAAGTTTTACTATACTTAATCCTATACTATTTGGATGCATAGGTGTTCTTGTAGAAAAAACTCCCCGTTTAGTATTCGTTTTATCATTAAAAGGGATAACTTGTAGTTGTGGTTGTTTGATTTTATGAAAATAATATATTAAATATATATGACTAAACCCATTAAGATCTTTTAAGCCATCTTGATACTCTTTTTTAAAGTGTATAGTAGCAATAGTATCCTTTGCTCCTCTTGGTTGCACAGGCATATTTTCTAAAGATTTAAATGGAGATTGTATAGTTGCAATAGATTTAAGATTTATATCCATTAATTATATACATCATCCATATCAAGATCATCTACCTCGATTTCAGGTATATGTTTTAATGTTTTTGGATTTACTTTGATAGACCTAAAATCATAATTTTTTTCAGTATAGAATTTTTGTTCTTTAGCAAACTTTTTTTCTTTTTTCATTTGAGCTTTGATAGCCTCTTTTTTAATTTCTGCTTCTTCTTTTGTTTTAGTTGTTGTTGCAAATAAAACTGAATTGATTAATACCAACAATATAAGTAACTTTTTCATGATTTTCCTTTATTTGTTTTTTATTGATTTTGCCCAATCTTCCATAACTTCTGTAAGATTTTCTTTAGGTGGTTCTAAAAACTCTATAATAAAACTATTTTCAAGTTCACATATTCCAAAGCTTCTAGGTCTTGCCGCTAATATTTTTGTAGTTGGTATAGCATTACCAAAACAAAACAACACATTTACAGCAGCTTTTAACCCATTTACTATATCTCCACCGATAGCTACAGTATGCTTATAATGATCAAAAGTTGTTATATAAGTTGCAATTTTATGATCTTCAATAAGATTTTGAATATAATCTGCTATCTCTATCACATTTTTGTATGTAGTTTCATCTTTATCTATTTCTAGTGTATATACTGGATATTTATCCAAAAAAATTGTTTTTTTCATTATTTTATTCCTATTTTATATTTTAAATACGGAATCATAGCTAAATAAGTTTAAATTATGTTTAATATAACTTAAACTTTATCCATACATCAAATTTGGCAACCAAAGACTAATAATAGGAATATAAGTTACAAGTAAAAGTCCAACAAAAATTGTAAGTGTCCAAGGCCAAGCAGCTACAATAACATCTTTCATAGACATACCAGTAAGACTACTTGTAACAAATAAATTTAATCCCACAGGTGGAGAGATCATACCTAGTTCCATATTTATAGTAATCATAATACCAAAATGAATAGGGTTAACCCCCAATGCAACTGCAACTGGTAAAAGTAGTGGCACCATAATCATAATAATTGCTGATGGCTCCATAAAAGCACCAGCAATAATAAGTAAAATATTTACAAAAACTAAAAACATTATCATACTTACATCAGCATCAACAAGTGTTTGGGTAATAATTTGTGGTATATTTTCTAAAGTTAAAAAATGTGCAAACAACATAGCATTTGCTATAATAAACATAATCATAGCCGTTGTTTTTGCACTATCTAATGATATAGTAAAAAAATCTTTAAATTTTATATCTTTATATATTAATACAGAAATAAAAAATGCCCAAACAGCTGCAACTGCCGCTGCCTCAGTTGGTGTAAAAATACCACCATAAATACCACCTATTACAATCACTATTGTCATAAGTCCCCACGAAGCATCTTTCATTTTTTCTAATCTAACTTTAAAAGGTTGTGGTTGAGTTTTTTTAAATCCTAATCTTTTAGCACCAATATATGTAACAAACATAAGCATACTACCTATCATAATACCAGGAATTACTCCAGCCATAAAAAGTTTTCCAATACTTACTTCTGCTGTTACACCATAAACTATCAAAACAATAGACGGAGGTATCAATATACCTAAACTTCCAGATGTTGCTATAGTTCCAACGGCATATTTTCTAGGATAACCAGCACTTTGAATAGCACCAAACATAATAGATCCAATAGCAACAACAGTAGCAGGGCTACTACCACTTACAGCAGCAAAAATAATAGATGCAAAAATAGCTGCTATTGGCAAACCTCCTGGAAGATGACCCACTATAGATTTAGCAAATTCGATAATTCTATTAGCACTACTTCCTTTACTTAAAAGATTTCCAGCAAGTATAAACATAGGAATCGCCATCAAAGAATAGTGATCTACTTTTTCAAATATCATAGATGATATTTCCATAGGACTAATATCTGTATATAACATCATAGTTGCAAAAGTTGATGCACCTAAAGCTATAGCTATTGGTGTTCCAAAAAGCAATAACATAAAAAATAATCCAAACAATATAGTTACACTCACAACATACCACCTGTTTTTTTATCTATATCTTTGATAATGTTATCTACATCTGTAACCTCTTCAATAATCTCATCATGTTCATTTTTAAATACCAATTTATTAGATGGAGTAAAAATAAGCTTAATAAGATGTTCAAAAACTCTAAATGCTGAAAAAGCAAATGCTATTGGTATAACCATATATGGTATCCACATAGGGATCTCAAGATCTATAGACACCTCTTCCATATCTATTACAAGCAACAAATATTCATATCCATAATATGAAACTGCACATAAAAAAACAATACTAACTATTTTACTTATTACTAAAACAATTTTTGATATTTTTTTAGGAACATTTTCTACAAATAGATTAATAGTGATATGAGCATCAATTTTAAAGCAATATACTGCTGCAAAAAACATACTCCACAAGAAAAAATAAACTGTCAATTCCGCTGCCCAAGTGAATGAATAATCAAAAGCATATCTAGCAACAACATTGACAAAAGCTAGGGTTACCCCAGCTATAATGCCAAATGTTGCTATAGATATACTTATATATCCAATTAATTTACTAAATAGTTGAAATATTGTTTTCATCTATTTTGTATTGATTGCCGCTTGAATTAAATCTTTACCAATTTTTTTATTATCATAAAATTGTGGATAAATTGGACTAACTGCTTTTCTCCAAGCTGTAATTTGTTCTTTTGTAAGATAATGAATTTTAAGTTTTCCTGTTCTTTTTGCATAATCTTTAATCTTAGCAAATTGAGATTCATTTAATTGATTTGCCAAAATTCTTTCTTTTGCTGTTGCTTCTTTCATAGCTTGTTTTACATTTGCTTTTAGATCTGATGGAAGAGATTTCCAAAATCTTTTAGACATAACAACCAAATATCCTAAATATCCATGATTTGTAATAGACATATCTGTTTGAACTTCATAGAATTTTTTAGTATAAATATTTGAAATTGTATTTTCTTGTCCATCAATTACATGTTGAGCAAGTGCTGAATAAACTTCACTAAAAGGCATCATTTGTGGATTTGCACCAACGGCTTTAAATTGAGCTTCAAGAACTTTAGAACTCATAATTCTAAATTTTTGACCTTTGGCATCGCTAGGTTTTATCAAAGCTTTTCTTGATGATGTCAATTGTTTAAAATTATTATCCCAAAAATCAAGAGCAACTATCCCTTTTTTTGTAACCATATCTTTTAATTTTTGACCCACTTTACTATCTTGAACTTTATGAAGATGATCTACATCTCTAAATAAAAATGGAAGATCAAATAAAGCTAATTGTGGCACAATTTTACCAAATTTTGAAAAGCTAGGACAAGCCATTTGAACAGAGTTCATTCTGATTGCTTTTAAAACTTGCTTATCATTGTAAAGTTGTTTTGATGGGTAAACTTGAACATCAATTCTTCCATCACTTAATTCTTCTAATCTTTTTTCAAAAAACTTAGCTGCTTGACCTTTTGGTGTATTTTCACTTACAACATGACTAAATTTTAATACATATTGTGCTGCAAAGCTAGAAGTTGCAAATAAAGTAGTCGCAACTGAAGCTAAAATAATTTTTTTACCTATACTTATCATTATTTATCCTTGTTTGTCTTTATTTTAATTTTACTATTTAACCATATCGCATGTTTGGATATATTTATATTCACCCATTTTTGACCATGCTCTTGCTTTTTTTAACCAAGCTTGTTGATTGTTGTAGATCTCTTTAAATAGTTTATTTTTACTAGCATATTTAGCCATAATCTCATCATCTGCTTTTTTCATAGCTTTTACAACTGCTGGTGGAAAAGATTTAACTTTTATATTTGGATACTCTTTTTTCATTTTAGCCCAAGCATTTACACTAGCTGCAAAATTTTCCATATACATATCAGCTGCTGCTGCTTTCATAGCGGTAATTAACATAGCTTTATACTCTTTTGGAAGTTTTTTAAATGCTCTTTTATTTACTAAAAATTGCATCTCACTAGCTGGTTCATGCCAACCTGTATAGTAATATGGAGCAACTTTATGAAATCCCATTTTAATATCCATACCAGGTCCTACCCATTCAAGTGCATCAATAGTTCCTCTATCAAGTGATGTATAAAGTTCACCAGCAGGGATATTTGTAACATTAACTCCAAGTTTTGCCATAACTTCACCAGCAAGTCCTGGTATTCTCATTTTTAAACCTTTTAGATCAGCTACAGATTTAATCTCTTTTCTAAACCAACCACCCATTTGAACTCCAGTGTTCCCACCTGGGAAGTTTAGAACTTTAAATTTATCATATACTTTTTTCATATACTCCATACCATCTGGTTTTCCATCGTGGTTTTCATCAGCATAATAAAACCAAGCATATTGCTCTTTTACTGTCATACCAAATGGAACTGTAGTAAACCATATAGTGTTGATATCTTTACCTTTCCAATAATATGATCCAGAGTGACCCATTTGATATTGACCACCTTTTACCATATCTAAAATACCAAGTGGTGCTTTGTGTTTCTCTTTACCTTCAACTTTGATAGTAAATTTACCGCCACTCATCTCTTTTACCATAGCAGCTACTTTCATAGGTGGTGAAGCAAGAGGTGTAAGTGTAGATGGCCAAGTTTCAGCTAACTTCCACTTTACTCTTTTACTAGCCATAGCAGGTGTTGTCATAAGAGCTACTAAACTTGTAGCTGCAACAGCTTTTATCAATAGATTTTTTTTGTTTGTAAACATATATTTCTCCTTTTGTTTTGTAACACTCCATTATAAATAAATTTAACTTAAATATTTATCTAAATTAGATATAATAATTAAAAATTTTAGTTTTATAGTGGGTATAGTATGAAAAAAAATAATTTTACATTTATAGGTTGTGATTCAAATTTTAAAAATAGTGATATAGTATTGTTTGGAGCACCTTTTGATGGAACAACATCTTTTAAGCCAGGTGCTAGATTTGCACCAAATTGTATCAGAGAAGATAGTTGGGCAATAGAGAGTTACAGTCCAAAGCTAGATAAAGATCTTCAAGAGTTAAATATTTATGATTATGGAGATATAGATATACCTTTTGGAAATACAAAGCAAACCCTTAAAAAGATTAGAAAATTAACTACAAAAATAATTAATAACAATAAAAAACCAATTATGATAGGTGGAGAACATCTTGTAACTTTAGGCTCAATACAATCATTAGTAAAAAAATATCCCAATCTAAAGGTTATCCATTTTGATGCTCATACAGATCTAAGAGATAAATATATCGATCAAAAACTAAGTCATGCTACAGTTTTGAGAAGAGTTTATGATCTATTAGGTGATAACAGTATTTATCAATTTTATATAAGAAGTGGTCTAAAAAGTGAATTTTTATGGGCAAAAGAGCATACTTATCTTGAAAAATATAGTGCAAAAACATTATCAAAAGCAATAGAAAAAATTTCAGATGATCCTGTATATATCACAATAGATCTTGATGTTTTAGATCCATCAATATTTTGTGGCACAGGCACACCAGAACCAGGTGGAATAAGTTTTAATCAACTTCTAAAATCTATCTATAAAATGCAAAAACTTAAAAATGTAGTTGGTTGTGATATAGTTGAATTATCACCAAAATATGATCAAAGTGGAGTTTCTACTGCTGTTGCTTCTAAAGTCTTAAGAGAATTGATTTTATCAGTTTTTTAGCTATTTTATGATATAACCGTGCCAATTATACTGCAAAGGGAAACTAATGAGTCACGATAGAAAAGTTATAAATGAAGCATTTAAAAATGAAGAAGAGATAGATACTCACAAAGATGATAAGCATAAAACAAAGAACTATACAAGAAAAAGAAAAAAACTAAAAGAGAAAGGTAACAAAGTTCGTATTTGGGTTAAGAAAGAGACATTAGAATATGAAAAAGAGCTTACTTTACTTCAAATTGAGTTATTAAAACTTCAAAATCATATCAAAGATAAGGGCTTAAAAGTTTTGATGATATTTGAAGGTCGTGATGCTGCTGGAAAAGGTGGAACTATTAAAAGAATTACAGAACATCTAAATCCAAGGGGTGCTAGAGTTGTTGCTCTTGAAAAACCAAGTGATCAAGAGAGAACTCAATGGTATTTTCAAAGATATACACAACATCTACCTAGTGCTGGTGAGATTGTGCTATTTGATAGAAGCTGGTATAATCGTGGTGGTGTTGAGCCTGTTATGGGCTTTTGTTCATCAGAGGAGCATCATGAATTTTTAAGAGAAGTTCCACAATTTGAAGATATGCTTGTCAAATCTGGGATTATCCTTTTTAAATTTTATTTTTCAGTGTCAAAAGATGAACAAAATAGAAGATTTAAAAAAAGGGAAACTGATCCATTAAAACAATATAAATTATCTCCTGTAGATAAACAATCTCAAGACTTATGGGATAAATATACTATAGCAAAATTTTCTATGCTTATGGCTTCAAATACAGATACAGCACCATGGACTATTGTAAGAAGTGACAATAAGAAAAAAGCTAGATTAAATTGTATCAAACATATGCTTTTAAATATAGATTATCCAAATCAAACTCCAAAAGATGAGCTTAAAATAGATAATGATATTGTGATTTCAGGATCTCATGAGATAGAGTTAATGGAACAAGAAAATACATTTGCGAAAGTTTTATAGATGAATTTAAAAGATTTTAAGACAACTAAATATAGAGGTTTATTTATATCAAAAGATGATCACCCAACTTTTGGTAGTAAATATATAGCAAGATTTCAAGTCAATAAAAAAAGATATGTTAAAGTTTTAGGATTTACAAAAGCAGATAATTTAGATGATGAGAAAGCAAATAGATTACTTATGAGTTATAAAAAATCTATCGTATCTAAAAATTTTCAACCATCTTTTGAAACAAAGCAAAAGAAAAAAGAGGTAAAAGTATCATTAGATTGTAAAGAGTTAGAGAAAGAAAATAAGTTTATGAAAGATTTGTTAGGGGATTATAAAAGTATTAATCCTATAACTCTACAAGAGGGTATTCAAAAAATCTACGATAATGAAGAGATGAAACAATACCAAATAGAACTTATCAAAATGCAAAAATATCTTGAGAAAACAAATAAAAAGATGATTATCCTTTTTGAAGGAAGAGATGCAAGTGGTAAGGGTGGAGCAATTAGACGGATCACTAGATATATGAATAGCAGACACTATAGAGTAGTAGCTCTTGGAAAACCAACACATACGCAACGAACACAATGGTTTTTCCAAAAATATATTGAGCATTTTCCAACAGGTGGTGAGGTTGTGCTTTTTGATAGAAGTTGGTATAACCGTGCTATGGTTGAGCCTGTATTTGGATTTTGCACAGATAGAGAGTATGAGATATTTATGGAAGATGTTGTAAATTTTGAACATGATTTGGTTAGGCAAGATATTATTTTGGTAAAACTATATTTTAGTGTAAGTAAAGATGAGCAACAAAAAAGATTTGAAAGAAGAATGACAGATCCTTTAAGACAATGGAAGCTAAGTGAAGTTGATCTTCAAGCTCAAGATTTATGGGATGAGTTTAGTGAGAAAAAATATGAGATGTTAAGAAGAACACACTCAAGATCAGCACCTTGGAATATAGTAAGAAGTAATGATAAACATAAAGCAAGACTTGAAGCAGTGAAGATTATTTTAAATAGTATAGATTATGATAAACGAAATTATGCTATAGATTTTGAGCCTGATGATAAGATAAATATATCGGTTCAAAGAGAGTTATCAAGAATGAGGAAGAAAAAAGATTACTAATATAAGCTTTTTTTTGATATAATCGCGGAAATATAATATAAAGTTGGAGAAAATATTGAGAACACATTATTGCACAGAAGTAACAGAAGAGTTAATAGGTCAAACAGTAAAGGTTGTAGGTTGGGTAAATAGTCGTAGAGATCATGGTGGATTGATTTTTATAGATTTAAGAGATAAAGGTGGTTTAGTTCAACTTGTTTGTGATCCAGAAGATAATAAAGAGGCTTGGCACACAGCAGAAAGTGTTAGAGATGAATATGTTTTAATAGCATCTGGTAAAGTTAGAGCAAGAGGTGAAGGGCTTGAAAATCCAAAACTAAAAACAGGTAAAATTGAGATAGTTTTAGATGAGTTGATTATAGAAAACAAAAGTAAGCCTATGCCTTTTGATATAAATGATGAAAAAGTAAATGAAGAGATCAAGTTACGAAATAGATTTTTAGAACTAAGAAGTAAAAAATCTTTTGATATTTTCAATCTAAGAAGTAAAGTAACTATTACAGTGCGAAATACACTTGATGAGTTAGGATTTTTAGATGTTGAAACTCCAATACTTACAAAATCAACTCCAGAGGGTGCTAGAGATTATCTAGTGCCTTCAAGAGTTCATGGTGGAGAGTTTTATGCACTTCCTCAATCTCCACAACTTTTTAAACAACTTCTTATGGTAAGTGGATTTGATAAATATTACCAAATAGCAAAATGTTTTAGAGATGAAGATTTAAGAGCAGATAGACAACCAGAATTTACTCAAATAGATGTTGAGATGTCTTTTTGTAATCAAGAAGATGTGATAAAAGTAGCTGAGAAAGTTATCTATGATGTATTTACAAAAGTGGGACACGATATTCCTTCAAGTTTTCCTAGAATCACTTACAATGAAGCTATGGAACTTTATGGAAGTGATAAACCAGATTTAAGATATGATCTTAAAATGACAGAAGTTAGTGATATATTTGAAGTCTGCACACTTGATATTTTTTCAAATATTGCAAAAGATAAAAAGAAAAATAGAATTAAAGCACTAAAAGTTCCAAATGGCGATAATATCTTCTCTAAAAGACAGATGAAAGGTTTTGAAACATTTGTAAGAAAATTTGGAGCAAGTGGACTTGGATATTTCCAAATGAAAGAGGATGGTTTAAAAGGACCACTTAATAAATTTTTTGAAAACACTCCTGAAAAATTAGAAGAGTTAGTAACAAGATGTGAGCTTGAAGTTGGAGATGTGATTTTCTTCGGAGCTGGAGAGAAAAAACTTGTATGGGATTATATGGGAAGACTTAGAATTGAGTTGGCAAATCAGATGAATTTGATCCCTAAAGATAGATTTGAATTTGTATGGGTTGTTGATTTTCCTATGTTTGAAACTGAAGATGGTAAAACAAAAGCACTTCATCATCCATTTACTATGCCAAACTTAGAAAAATGTGATTTGAATAATATTGAAGATTTAGAAAGTATAGAATCTATTGCTTACGATATAGTTCTAAATGGAACAGAACTAGGTGGTGGAAGTATAAGGATACACAAACAAGAGATACAATCAAAAGTATTTGAACTTATGGGAATAAGTGATGAAGAAGCAAAAGATAAATTTGATTTCTTACTAAATGCTTTAGAGTTTGGTGCTCCTCCACATGGTGGTTTTGCTATGGGACTTGATAGATTGATAATGTTACTTGCAAAAACAGATTCTATTAGAGATGTTATAGCATTCCCTAAAACTCAAAGAGCTCAATGTCTTCTTACATCAGCTCCAAGTGTTGTAGATAATGAACAACTAAAAGAGTTAAGTTTAAGAATCAGAAAAACAGAGATTTAATCTTACTATGAGAGCTATATTATTTATATTTTTATGGCTCTCATTTTGCTTTTCAAAAGATACTATTATGGTATCTTTACCAGTTGAAAAATATTTTGTCAAACAGATTGTCCAAGATAAATTTGATATCCAACCACTTGTGGTTGAAGAACCTTATGGATATAAATATATTCCATCTACTTTAGCATATATAACTAGCGAGACAGCAGTTATATATTTTAAGATTGGGTTGTGGGATGAAGAAAATTGGCTTAAAAATATCAAATCTAAAAATCCAAATATTAAAATATATGATTTTAATCACAATATTACACTAGATGAAGATTATATAAATACTTGGCTAGATCCTATTAATGCACAAAAACAGTTAAAAAATATATATAAATTTATGGCACAATATGATCCTAAAAATGAAGAGTTTTATAAAAAAAATTATCTTAAAGCTTTTAATCATATAGCAAGTATAGATTATCAAATCAGAGTTTATATGCAACATACACATAGTAAAATATTTATTAGTTTTAACCGTTCATATTACTATTTTGCAAAACGATATAAATTAAAAAATATTGTTCAAACTGTAGATCTTTTATCTTATACCGATAAAACTGCTATAGATGTTATAAACCAAATAGAGCGAGAAAATACAAAAATAGCTTTTATTCCTACAAACTATTTTCCTAAATCACTTGTAAAGCATCTAAAAAAAGATTTAAAATATAAAATAGTAAAACTTTCAGTAATCGATTCTGATTGGGAATATATTGTTTTTACCCTAGCTAAATCATTACAAACAACACAAAAGGAAAATAATGTTCATCCCAACAACAAAAAAAGAGTGCGATAATCTAGGCTGGGATCAGTTAGATATTATCCTAATAAGTGGAGATACATATATAGATACTCCATATAGTGGTATAGCTATAATTGGTCAAATCCTTTTAGACAGAGGCTATAAGGTTGGTATTATTTCACAACCTGATATTAATAGCGATAATGATATTACAAGATTAGGTGAGCCTAAGTTGTATTGGGGTATTGGTGCTGGTTTGGTTGATAGTATGGTGGCAAACTATACTGCTACTAAAAAATTTAGAAAAAAAGATGATTTTACACCAGGTGGGATAAATAATCGTCGCCCTGACCGTGCTATTATGGTATATACAAATCTTGTAAGAAGATATTTTAAAAATACTGTGCCAATTGTAATAGGTGGGATTGAAGCAAGTTTAAGAAGAGTGGTGCATTATGATTTTTGGTCAAATAAGATTAGAAAATCTATTTTATTTGATAGTAAAGCTGATATATTAGTATATGGTATGGCAGAAAAAACTATTGTTCAACTAACAAAAGCGATAGAAAAAGATAAAAAAGAGATAATGACAAACAATGCTTTGGCAGATATACAAGGGATATGTTATATCTCTAAAGAACCAAGAGCAGGGTATATAGAGCTACCAACTTTTGAAGAGTGTAAAAATGATAAACTCAAATTTATCAATATGTTTCATCTGTTTTATCACAACAACGAACCTATGACATCAAAAGGTTTATATCAGCTTCACGATAGTAGATATCTTATTCAAAATCCCCCACAAGATTATATGAAAGAGGAAGAGATAGATAAAGTTTATGATCTAAAATATGAAAGAGATGTTCATCCGTATTATAAAAAACAAGGTGAAGTAAAAGCTTTGCAAACTATACAATTTTCTGTAACTACACATCATGGATGTTATGGTGAGTGTAACTTTTGTGCAATTTCAGTCCATCAAGGAAGAACCATAAGAAGTAGATCTCAAAAATCTATTGTTAATGAAATTGATAATTTTAAAAAACATAAAAATTTCAAAGGTATTATAAATGATGTGGGTGGAGCTACTGCTAATATGTATGGTTTTGAGTGTGGAAGAAAACTAAAAAAAGGTGTTTGTGCAGATATATCTTGCACAAGTATGACAGTTTGTCCTGTGTTAAAACCTGACCATAGTGAGCAGTTGGAACTTTTAAGCAAAATAAGAAAAATGCCACATATTAAAAAAGCTTTTGTAAATAGTGGTATTAGATATGATTTGATAAATGAAGATAAAAAATATGGGCAACAGTATCTTAAAACATTAGTAGATCATCATATATCAGGTCAGATGAAAGTAGCACCAGAGCATACAGAAGACAAAATATTAAGACTTATGGGCAAACCTGATAAAAAAACACTTTTGAAGTTTAAATCAGATTTTGATAATCTCAATAAAAAATCTGGTAAAAAGCAATTTTTGACATATTATCTAATAGCAGCTCATCCAGGAAGCAATATGCAAGATATGCAAAGTTTAAAAGAGTTTACAAACAAAGAGTTAAAATTAAATCCAGAACAGGTGCAAGTTTTTATACCTACACCTTCTACTTACTCTACATTGATGTATTATACCGAACTTGATCCTTGGACAAGAAAGCCTGTGTTTGTAGAAAAAGATCCTATAAAAAAACAAAAACAAAAAGATATTGTAACTGCTAAAAATTTAGCTACAAATAGATATAATAAATATCATAAATAATGTAGGATAATTAAAATATGAAAATAAGATATTTGGTTTGGATTTGTTTATTATTTTATTCTAGTATATTAAATGCAAAAGATTTACAAAATATATCTGTTCAGTTGTTGTGGAAACATCAGTTTGAGTTTGCTGGATTTTATATGGCAAAATATAAAGGCTTTTATAAAGATGTTGGTTTAAAAGTTCAATTAAAAGAATACAAAAGAGGTATTGATATTACCAAAGATGTAGAAAAAGGTAAATCTACATTTGGAGTAGCATATCCTAAAATTGTCCTTGATAGATCAAATGGGGCTAAAGTGGTTTTATTAAATGCTATTTTTCAATCATCTCCTCATATCTTGGTTACACTCAAATCATCAGGTATCAATCAAATCAAAGATTTTAAAAATAAAAAAATTATGATAGATAAAGATGCTATTAAAACTGCTCCACTTTTAAGTATGCTTTATTCTAAAAATATTAAATTATCAGATATGAAGAGGATTGATCCACATTTTCATATAGAAGATTTAGTAGAGGGTAAAACTGATATATCTTCTGCTTATATGTCTAATGAGTTGTATAAACTTGATGATCTTGGGATTAAATATAATATTTTTGATCCTAAAGAATATGGATTTGATTTTTATAATGATATTTTATTTACATCTGAGAAATTTACAAAAAATCATCCAGTGGTTGTTGATAATTTTCAAAAAGCTACAATAAAAGGTTGGAATTATGCTTTTTCACATATAGATGAAACAATCAAAGTAATAGAAAAAAATATAATACACAACATAAATCAAAAAGAGTATTATTATATGAAGCAAACACACTAAAAAAACTAGCATATATAGATAATATACTATTTGGCACTATTAAAA